>JAVVEX010000006.1:0-38626 GCA_032251195.1 Nitrosomonas sp. | reverse complement strand
TAAATTCTCGACACCTTTAACCTTATGATTAACAATCAAACTTAAAAGTCAAGATAATTTAAGCCCGATTGCCCTGTATTGGAAGAAACGCTTCCTGGATTTGCAATAGCATTCCAAGTAAAATACACCCTATTTACGCAAACAAACACCAAAAGATCGACACATCAAATGAAAACAGCACAAGAACTCCGCACCGGAAATGTATTCATGCTTGGCAAAGACCCCATGGTCGTACTAAAGACCGAATTCAGCAAGTCCGGACGAAACGCTTCCGTTGTAAAAATGAAGCTCAAGAATCTGTTGACCGACTCTCCCACTGAAGCCGTGTATAAAGCAGATGACAAATTTGATGTTGTTGTGCTGGAGAAAAAGGAAGTCAGTTACTCCTACTTTGCTGACCCCATGTATGTGTTTATGGACGCCAAATATAATCAGTGCGAGATTGAAGCAGAGACAATGGGAGAGGATGCACTCAATTTCCTGGAAAACGGCATGATCTGCGAGATGGTATTCTACAACGACAAGCCTATATCGGTGGAATTACCCAGTACGGTTATCCGCGAAATAACCTACACAGAACCTGCTGTCAAAGGCGATACGTCCGGAAAGGTTATGAAGCCCGCCCGGATCGCCAGTGGTTTTGAATTACCAGTACCTCTATTTTGCGAAATCGGCGATAAGATTGAAATAGACACCCGCACGCTTGAATATCGCAGCCGCGCCAAGTAACAACTTCAGTTCAAATATGCTCCCAGCTTATCAATGCGCAAAGGGAGCATTTGAAAGAAATAACGCTTAATCATCTTCCGAATTCAACAATCGGAACGTCAGTGCTGCCACTACTCCGCCAGCAAAATCCGCACCAAGATAAATCCAGATATCTGCCCGGTTTAATAAGCCCATCAACGCAGTGGATAAAGCGTTCCATTCTTTTTTCACAAAAAACATCTCCTTACATATCAATCATGTACTGCGTCAATATTTTTTGTTCTTACCTCCGTCTTGTTTAAAGTCCGGAATTTTTAGAGACGATCTAAAAGTAGCATGCTTGTGAGAAACAATGTTTTCAAGCCATTAAAAATATCCAGAACTTGATTTGGATCAATATCCGCTATATCTGTTTCATTCATAGTGTAGCCGTAGTAAACGGATTGGGCTTGATAACTTAAAAATGGGAAGAGACAGATATGAATAAACTAATTATCGGTGCAACGGTAGTATTGGCCTTGGTCGCTTGCAAACCTTCGGCACCAGAAGGACCAGATCCTTCGACCTATGGCAAGACTGTACAACCATTTCATCAAATTCCGGACAGCGCTCAGGAAGGCGGTGGAAAAGCTAGATCACTGGAAGACTAAAGTTGTACTGAGTGTAATTTTCTTTAGTACTCCTGCTGCTATACTGTCGTAATTCAATTTATTGCATTATGACAGTATGCGTTGTATTTCTTCGCGTGAGCACCTTCTTTTTAAAAAAATTCTGAAACTGCAAACATCCTCGGCTTATCGTCAAACAGAGAAGCTGGCGCTATTGGATGGTGTGCATCTTGTTGAATCCTATCTCGCATGCGGTGGTACACCGCACAGTTTGATCATCAGTGAATCTGGCAGTCAAGTTAAAGAAATCATACAGATAATCAATAAAACAAAATCGATATCGGTCTTTAATTCCCTGAGCTGCCAGATGTTTAGTGATGGTTTGTTCAAGCATGTTTCTTCTGTAAAAACACCCGTTGGTATTTTAGCGTTGATTTCCGTGTCATCGTGCCCGAGTGTCAATAAAATTCAGGGCTGCTCATTTGGCGTAATGCTGGAGACCATTCAAGACCCTGGCAATCTGGGTTCAATATTACGATCTGCTGCGGCAGCAGGTGTAAGTGATGTGTTTTTATCGACTGATTGCGCGGATTGCTGGTCTCCTAAAACCTTGCGTGCGGGCATGGGGGCACATTTCCATTTACGGCTGCATGAAGATACTGACTTGATACAACTAGTGGAAGATTATGATGGTGAAATTGTAGCGACAACTTTACATGATGCTGTCTCCGTCTATGATGCCAATTTGCGAGAGCCGATCATTTTTGCTTTTGGAAATGAGGGAAATGGCTTATCAGAAGAGCTGCTAAAGCGAATTAGCAAGCGAGTGAAGGTCGTTATGCCTGGAAAAACAGAGTCCCTCAATGTCGCTGCTGCCGCTGCAATCTGTCTGTTTGAGCGTGTCAGGCAGATGCAATTGCACACATAACGCCTCAACCGTCGTCGTTTTTCCCCTTCTCCCGGTCATCCGGATTCATCATGGTTACCGCGTTGTTGCCTGGCTGTCTTCTTATTAAGAAGCCAGCCAGTATGATTCCCAGTTCGTAAAGCAAATACAGCGGCACAGCCAGCAAAAATTGCGAAATGATATCAGGTGGTGTAACGATTGCGGCAATTACAAATGCACCGACCAATACATAATGACGAATTGCTTTCATTTTTTCTATTGGAACAATGCCTGTTCTGATTAGAACCAGAACGAATATCGGAACTTCAAAAGTAATACCAAAAGCCAGAAACATCGATAATACGAAACTGAGGTATTCCCCGATATCCGTCATTACCGCGACGCCTTCCGGTGCAAAATAAATTATAAATTCAAACACCAATGGCAATACCGCAAAATAGGCAAAGGACATTCCCAGAAAAAACAGAATACTGCTGGCGACAACCAGCGGCAAAAACAAACGTTTTTCATGAGCGTAAAGTCCAGGGGCGACAAATGCCCAAACTTGATACAGGGTATAAGGCAGCGTAAGCAGGAACGCTGTCATCAGCGCAACTTTCATTGGAATGAAGAAGGGCGTGGCAACCGCAGTTGCAATCATTTGCCCGCCTTGAGGCAGTTTTTCCAGCAATGGATGCGCCAATATGCTATACAGTTCCCGTGCAAAAACGCCACATGGCAGAAACGCTGTCAACAAAACCAGAAAAACCCGAATCAATCGGGTGCGCAACTCTATCAGATGCGCTATAAAGGTATTTCCATCATCCATTGATCGTTATTTACTGGGATTTATTATGAAATAATACGCCGGATGCTTTCACGTATCGTGTCGATTATTTTTTGGTGGCGCGACTGGCTGAAGTGGTGTCGGAATCGGCCATGGGGGATTTCGGTTGGGAAACAGCGTGGTCAGGTGTTGCAATGCGGGTTGTTTTCTGCTCTATGTTGGTGTCTACGGTGCTTTTGCTGGCTGTATTCCGGGAAATATCGGTAGATTTCTGGATTTCAGATATTTCTTTGGTTAACGAATTCTCAAATGTGCTGATATTGTCGTGCATGGCATCCTGCAGTTTCCTGAGATTATCCAGCTCTATTTCGGTACGAAGATCGCTCTTGACACTGTCTACGTAACGCTGCGCACGTCCCAAAAAGTGACCGATGGTGCGCGCAACAACTGGCAATCGTTCCGGACCCAGAACGATCAAACCAACGATCATAATAATCATCAGTTCAGCAAAGCTGATATCAAACATCAGTTAACCCAGAGAATATTCCGTGTGCAGCTTGTCATACCTTAGTCTGATCTTTTTCCTTGATTTCATGCTCAACGGGCTGATTGTCTATTTGCCGTGAGGACGGTGGAGAAGCTGTATCATCATCAGCAGCACTTTTCATGCCTTCCTTAAACCCTTTAACCGCTCCACCCAGATCACTACCTAAGTTACGCAGTTTTTTAGTCCCAAATACCAATACTACAATTGCCAGAACGACCAGCCAATGCCAAATACTGAATGTTCCCATTATTTACTCCCGTGAAAATGATTTAATCATTCTTGATCATGGCTGGCAGACGGTTATTTCCGGAAATAATATGAATGTGGAAATGCGCAACCTCTTGCCCGCCAATATGACCCGTATTGATAATTGTGCGGAACCCGTCCTTGCATCCCTGGGCAGCTGCCAATTTTGGGATCAGACACATCATTTTACCCATCAACTGCTGGTGGCTGTTATCAATGTTACTTAAAGCATCAATATGTAGTTTGGAGATCAGTAAAAAATGTATGGGGGCAACGGGATGAATATCCAGAAAAGCCAGCGTATCTTCATCTTCATGAATGATGCTGGCGGAAAGTTCTTTTCGTACTATTTTGCAGAAAATACAATTTTCTACCATTTCCTGGCCTTTATCCTGTGTTATCTTGACCTGGTGGCTCGGTCGAGCTTACTAGTTAGTCAATCGTGACTGTTTCTCATCAATACCGGACACGCCTTCCCTGCGTGCCAGTTCCTGCAGGACGGCATCAGGTGAAATGTCATGATGCGCAAGCATCACCAGACAATGAAACCATAAATCGGCTGTTTCATAAATGATCTGTTCGGCATCACCGTCCTTGGACGCCATAATCGTTTCAGCTGCTTCCTCGGCAATTTTTTTTAGAATCTTGTCCTGACCACTTGCCAACAGTTTTGCGACATAAGAGCTGGCAGGGTCAGCATGCCTGCGTGTTTCGATGGTTTGCGAAAGTCGCTGGAGAATTGTGGATGATGTCATTTGGTATAGATCAGCGAAGGATCCTTGATAACAGGAGCTGCTTCGATCCACTCATTTGCTTCCAGTTTATTGAAAAAACAGCTTCCCCGTCCGGTGTGACAAGCAATGCCACCGGCTTGCACCACGGAAAACAGCAACACGTCTTCATCACAATCGAGATAAATTGCCTTGATTTTTTGTTTATGGCCAGATTCTTCACCTTTATGCCACAGCTTCTTTCTGGAGCGCGACCAGTAAACTGCCTCGCCTTGAGCAACAGTCAATGTGAGCGCTTCACGATTCATCCAGGCAAACATCAATACCTTGCCGCTGCCTTCTTCCTGGACGATCACCGGAATCAATCCATCCGCTGACCAGTTGACCTTGTCAAGCCATTTATTGGACATAAATACTCTCACGATATTCTGTAGGACATCTCTAAAAATCCATATTTCGTTACAATACGTCGTTATTCACAAAAAATATCTCTTTGCATATCAGTTATATGCTGCGTCAACATTTTTTGTTCTTGCCTCGTCTTGTTTAAAACCCTGAATTTTTAGAGACGCCCTGTAAATACTACCTGCCCCAGTTTACCCTAATATTACAGACGTATCTCTATGCCATGGGTAGAAAGATGCTGTTTGGCTTGTGCAATAGTATACTGGCCATAATGAAAAATACTGGCCGCCAGCACGGCATCAGCTCGCCCTTGCAGAATACCATCGACCAGATGATCAAGGTTGCCCACGCCACCACTGGCAATAATGGGTAGATCTACGGCATCCGATATGGCGCGGGTCAAGTCAAGATCAAACCCAGAACACGTTCCGTCCCGATCCATGCTGGTAAGCAGGATTTCCCCCGCACCCAGCGACTGCATCTTTTTCGCCCAGTCAATAGCATCGATACCAGTTGGTTTGCGACCACCGTGCGTAAAAACTTCCCAGCTTTTTGAGCCGTCAATTAGATTGCTCCCTTGCCGGACATCAATCGCGATTACGATACATTGTGAGCCGTAACGCTCGGCTGATTCCGCTACCAGCGCCGGATTCAGAACAGCGGAAGTGTTGATGCTGATCTTGTCAGCGCCGGCATTCAGGAGTCGGCGCACATCTTCCACCTTGCGCACCCCACCACCGACTGTTAGCGGAATGAATACCTGGGATGCGACTTCCTCGATGATATGCAGAATCAGATCCCGCTCATCCGAACTTGCCGTAATATCAAGAAAAACCAGTTCATCCGCCCCTTGCTCATCATAGCGCCTGGCAATCTCAACCGGATCACCAGCATCCTTGAGCGAAACAAAATTTATCCCTTTTACCACACGTCCATTACTGACGTCCAGGCAGGGTATGATGCGTTTGGCTAAACCCATGTCAGAAAGTGGAGACAACCATCATGCTGGAGCAGCTGTTCTGCTGTTTGATGAGCTCAACTCATCGGCTAATGTTTGTGCTGCATTGAAATCAAGTGATCCCTGATAAATGGCGCGACCGGTAATTGCGCCCATGATTCCATGTGATTCGACTGCGCACAGTTTTCTGATGTCGTCTAAATCTGTGACGCCGCCACTGGCGATGACCGGGATAGTCAATGTATCTGCCAGTGCAACAGTGGCCTCAATATTCACTCCGCTCATCATGCCATCCCGGCCGATGTCGGTGTAGATGATTGCTTCCACGCCATAGTCCTGAAATTTTCCGGCAAGATCCACGACATCGTGTCCCGTCACTTTGGACCAGCCATCGACCGCGACCTTGCCATCCTTTGCATCAAGCCCAACCATAATCTGCCCAGGAAAGGCATAGCAAGCATCGTGCAGAAAACCCGGTATCTTGATGGCAGCCGTGCCGATAATGACGTAACTGATGCCATTATCAAGATAGTGTTCGATCGTATCAAGATCCCGAATACCGCCACCCAATTGAATAGGAATTTTCCCATCCACGGCCTCGACAATCAGGCGAATTACCTCGTTGTTCCTGGGTTTTCCGGCAAATGCACCATTAAGATCGACCAAGTGCAGTTGACGAGCGCCCTGGTCGAGCCATTGCCCGGCAATTGTTGCAGGATCATCGGAAAATATGGTGGCATCTTCCATCACGCCCTGTTTCAGGCGAACACAGTTTCCATCTTTCAGATCTATAGCGGGAATAATGAGCATGTCGATGTCTGATCAGGTAATTTTTGATAAGAAAAAAAGTGGAAATAAGGTGGTCGGAAATGAATGACGGAGATAACGATGACTATGGCGTCCATTTCAAAAAATTGCTCAATAACTGCAGTCCAGCCAGCTGGCTTTTTTCTGGATGGAACTGAACAGCAAAAATATTGTTCTCGGCAATTGCGCAGGTAAACGGTGTTGGATAACTGGTGCTGGCTGCAACGATATCGGTTTTTTGGGCGGCGACATAATAACTATGTACAAAATAAAATCGCGCATTCTCTGGAATACTTTGCCATAAAGGATGAGCGATATCCTGATGCACCTGGTTCCACCCCATGTGAGGTATTTTCAGCTTTTGGTGTTCGCCATTGGCAGGTTGGGAAATAAATTTTTTGACAATACCGGGAAAAATCCCAAGTGCCTGGCTGTTTCCTTCCTCACTATACTCAAAAAGCATTTGCAGCCCAAGGCAGATGCCGAGAAAAGGCTTGTTTTTGGCGGCATCAAGCACAACCTCTCGTAATTTGTGATCCGATAATGCCCGCATACACTGAGGCATGGCGCCCTGCCCAGGAACAATAACGCGCGATGCTGCCTGTATGACTGCGGGATCACTGGTGACGCTGACATTTACGGTTGAGTCCACATGTTCGACTGCCTTGGAAACTGACCGCAAGTTCCCCATGCCGTAATCAACAATCGCAATTGTACTCATGTGCTAGCTGAAAACTCCGTTTTTTACAGGGAGCCTTTGGTGGACGGAATACTGTCCGGGCAACGCGGATCAGCAGTAACGGCCATCCGCAAGGCTCGGCCAAATGCCTTAAAAATTGTCTCGGCCTGATGGTGCGCGTTTTCCCCTGCCAGATTATCGATATGCAGGGTCATCATCGCATGGTTCACCAGCCCTTGAAAAAACTCATGGATCAAATCCACATCGAATGATCCAATCATGGCACGTGAAAAGGTTGTATTGAATTTTAATCCTGGCCGTCCTGACAAGTCAATAACCACTCTGGATAACGCTTCGTCCAGCGGCACATAGGCATGTCCATAGCGATTAATTCCTTTCTTGTCGCCAATCGCCCGAGACAACGCCTGTCCGATTGTGATGCCGATATCTTCCACCGTATGATGAGCATCAATATGCAGATCTCCCTGAGCAGTCACGCTCAGATCCACCATGCCGTGACGCGCGATCTGGTCGAGCATATGATCGAGAAATGGTACGCCACTCTCCAGCTTGGCCTTCCCATCGCCATCCAGATTGATGGCGACCGTAATTCTGGTTTCCTGCGTGTTGCGCGTTACCTGGGCTGTACGCATAAAATTATTTTCAGCAAAGTGAGTAGTAAGTACCTAGCCGACAAGTTAGTCTGGGTAAATTAACTTACTGATTGTTGTAATGAACCGGGCATTTTCATCCGGTGTGCCAATAGTGACACGAAGACAATTTTTTAACAAGGGGTGGCTATTGTCAAGATTCTTTATCAGAATGCCCCGTTGAACGAGTGCCTGAAAAATCTTGCTGGCATGATTTACCCGGAATAAAACGAAATTTGCATCGGATGGAAACACTTCAACACCATCGAGCACCGCAAGCTCCGCAGTTAACAAGGCGCGATCCTGTTTGATCTCGTTGGCCTGCAGTTGCAATACCTCAAAATGCTGCATGACCTTTGTGGCAATCAGCTGCGTGACGATTCCAATGTTATAAGGTAAGCGAATCTTTTCAAGATGCGTCAACCATTCCGGTCTGCCGGCCAGCAGTCCAAGTCGCAGACCGGCCAATCCCAGTTTGGAAAGTGTGCGCATGACCAGTAAATTTGGATAATCAGGCAATTTTCCGAGAAAGGTCTGATCCGCAAAGGGATGATACGCCTCATCAATCACCACCAGCGCCGAAGAGGCCTCGATAATCCGGCACAGCGCCTCGGTATCGAATAGATTGCCGCTGGGGTTGTTGGGGTAAGCCAGAAAAATAACTGCGGGTTGATGCCGGGAAATAGCGTCCAGCATGCGCTCGACATCGAGCGAGAAATCCGGTAGCAGTGGAACACCAAGGTATTGCATATTGGCGAAAACAGCAATCATGCGAAACATGGCGAAACCAGGTTCAACTGTCAGCAGTTTGGCGCCAGATCGAGCGGTTGCCAGGGCAATGATCTGGATAATCTCGTCCGAACCATTACCCAGCAGTATGTCCATGCCAGCAGGAATCGACAGGGTGGCACGCAAGGTCTGCTTCAGTTCAATGGCGTGCGGATCTGGATAACGATTGATATTGGCATTGAAGGCAATTCTGGAAATTTCTTCACGTAAAAGTGGCGGAAGTGCATAGGGATTTTCCATCGCATCCAGCTTGATCAATCCCTCGGCAGGCGGAACATGATATGCGGACAGCGCCAGAATTTCCGGGCGGATGATTTTATCGATTAATGAAGACATGATTGACGGAAAAAACGGCAGCAGTCAGCACGACCGCCTGCTAATGGTTATTATCGCTATCGTCATCATTTTGGTCTCGCCATCGCAGATACAACAAGACGACTGTGATGACACTTACCGGAAAGATAACGTAGTAGCTTAATACCTGCGCAGATGTATCTTCATGCCCAGCTGGTGGCGCAGTGCTCAGGATTTTGTATCCATGCATAACCGCCATGATGAGTACGCATGCCAGGCCTGTCCCGCGACGGCCCAAAATATCTCGCCTGGTCAACAGGGCAAATCCGTGCGCGAGAAAATAGCCTACAAAAAAAATAAACGTATAAAAAATCAGTGCGCCCACAGATGATCGTGTAGCTATATAGTGACGTTATGAGAAAAATAGCGTAATTACAAATTCTAGACGAGTATACAACAGCCTGATAAAGGTTGGCGGCACTTCGCAACTGTTTGTCAGAGACAATGCCATCTGACTGCTTTATACAAAAGTTGTTTTGATGAAATCGGTAACGGTTTTCAAATCGCGTGTTCTTGTCATTGGTGGCAGGCTTTGCCAGACTCGCCTCCCGTAAGGCTTGGAAACCAGACGTGGGTCGCAAATCATGAGTACTCCCCGGTCGGTTTCATCACGAATCAACCGACCAGCTCCCTGCTTCAGGCTGATGATTGCATGAGGCAGCTGGTATTCCATAAAGGCATTTCGCCCTGTTTTCCTGTACTGATCGATACGCGCGGACAGCACCGGATCATCAGGCGAGGCAAATGGAAGCCGGTCAATGATGACCAGCGATAGTGCGCGTCCGCGAACATCGACACCTTCCCAGAAGGATTGGCTACCAATCAGTACCGCATTACCTAATTGACGGAAGCGCTCCAGCATGGCTGACCGGGTTTCCTGTCCTTGCAGCAGCAGGGGCAAATCGAGTTGTTTATCTGCAAATGCTGCCTGCAACAACTCATAAATCCGCTGCATGGCGCGCAGACTGGTGCACAAAAAGAAGGCGCGCCCCTGATTGGCTTCAATGACTGGCAAGGCGGCTGCAATCACACTCTCAGTATAATCAGAGTCATTGGGGTCGGGCAGTTGGGTTGGCAAGTACAGTAATGCCTGGTTTGGAAAATCAAACGGGCTTTCCCAGTTCATTGTTTCAGCCTCATCCAATCCCATGACCTGCTTGTAATGGGAAAAATCGTTTTTAACCGACAAAGTGGCCGAGGTAAATATCCAGGCGCGATTTGTGCTTTCGAGCTGTTTATTGAATGTTTCCGCAATTGATATTGGCGTGGTGTTCAACTGCAAACTTTGACTGTAGGATTCTACCCACCCAACGTAATCCTGGTTATTTTCCTGTTGCTGCCAATGCTCGATTCTGCCGGTCAGCGCCAGCGCACGTTGCCAACAACCTTCCAATCCTTTCGATCGAGCGGCCTGCGATTCCAGCAGAGCATTCAGCTGCAGCAAACTGGTGATGAGTTTATCCAGCGCCGGACTAAAGCCCTGGCGTTGCTTTGCCAGGGCAGACGATAACCGTATGTTTTTCTCGCCAATGGTCAAATGAAGATCGAGCACGGTTTTTTCCATTTCACCGGCTGCATCCGGTAGCGCTTTAAAATCCTGGGCGGACAGTGCCGTTTCAATGATCGTATCTCGCGCCAACGCCAGCAATTGACTGGTACTGACCGATTCACCAAAAAACAGGCTGGCGATTTCGGGTAGTTGATGTGCTTCATCGAAAATAACCGTATCGCAGGCGGGCAGTAAATCGGACAAGCCTTCATCCTTGAGCATGATGTCAGCAAAGAACAGATGGTGGTTAACGACGATGATATCAGCCGACAGCGCACGCTTACGTGCTTCAAGAACGAAACATTGCTTGAATTGCGGGCAATCCGATCCCAGGCAGTTTTCGCGAGTGGAGGTAACATGCTGCCAGATTGACGCGTGTTCCGGCACATTATTCAGGCCACTTTTGTCGCCATGGCTGCTGTTGGCTGCGTAACGTTCAATCTGCGTCAGATAGTATGCATCCTGACGGCTGGAGAAAAAAACCTGATCAGACGCCAGTGTATGTTCAAGATGGTAATGGCAAATATAATTCGCCCGGCCTTTCAGTAATGCAATCGATGCAGGAATTTTCAGCGCTGCGCGCACGACAGGAATGTCGCGGTAAAAAAGCTGTTCCTGCAGCGTTTTGGTACCGGTAGACAAGATAGTCTTCCCCCCGGACAACAATGCCGGCACCAGGTAGGCAAATGTTTTTCCGGTGCCTGTTCCTGCCTCGGCAATCAGAATTTTTCGGTTGGTCATGGCGTTGTTGATGGCCTGCGCCATTTCCAGTTGTTGTGCGCGAGGGCGATAATCCGCCACGCTTTGCGCCAGCAAACCTTGTGCCGAAAAAATAGCAGAGAGATCGGACATCAGACCGGGAATTTATTGGATAATGACAACTGTCAAGCAAACTGGAAAACAGTAAGTGCGCCTTCATAAAAATATGGCAGTTCTGCAACAAGCTCATCATCATAGCGCACTATGCAGTTAAACCAAACCCAGTCAGCAGTCTCGTCATTTCTAATAAATTAAATTATCGTAAACCCCGATGAACCAATGCAAGTTCCTTTATTTATGGTATGCGCTGTTATTTTTGGTGTCTGTTCCTGTCATGGGCGCAGACCAGTTATTTGGATCGGGAGATAAACTGCCTGTTTATATTGAGGCAGATCAGTTCGATGGCCATGTCCGGCGTGAAATCGAGGCGACCGGCAATGTCAGAATGCGCCGTGGCGATCTGGAATTGACGGCGGATCGTATCAAATATTATCAGGATAGCGAAAATGCCGAGGTGCAGGGCAACGCGATACTCAATCGTCCAGATGATATTCTGAAGGGGTCATTGCTGGAGCTGAATCTTCAGACTGGCATAGGTGAATTAAGTGATCCATCTTATTTCATCAAGGATGGTAGCGGACGTGGAAGAGGCAGTCTGCTGTTTCTGGAAGGAAATGATCATTACAGATTAAAGCAGGCGCGCTACACGACGTGCCAGGTAGGGAATGACGACTGGTATATTCAGGCGACCGATCTCGCCATTGACAAGGAAAAAAAGACCGGAACTGCGCGCAATGTGACAGTCCGCTTCAAGGATGTGCCATTTCTCTATTTACCCTGGATGAATTTTTCGTTTGGTGGACAGCGCAAAACCGGCTTGCTGGCACCTGTTTTTGGCAATACAGCCAGAAGTGGCGCGGAAGTATCGGTGCCTTTTTACTGGAACATTGCCCCAAACTATGATGCCACCATCTCGCCGCGCTACATGAGCAAACGTGGCTTTATGTTCAATAACGAATTTCGCTATCTGGAACCAACGCTTGGTGGGCAAGTATCGTTCGATATTCTGCCGGATGATCTGATTACCAACAGCACACGCTACGGTGTTGTTTTTAACCACAACCAATGGCTGGGTAACGGTTGGGCAGGGTCATTGCAATACGAGCGGGCATCGGATAGCAACTATTTCCGCGATTTGGCCAATAGCGTGGCATTTACTTCACGAACCAATTTGCCTCAACAAGCGGTTATTTCCTATAACGGCGGGCTGGGGCGCGACGGTTCACTCGCTTTTAATATTCTGGTACAGCGGTTTCAAACTTTGCAGGATCCCCGTGCAACGATTACTTCGCCATTCAAACGCTTGCCACAACTTTCATTAACCGCAGCAAAACGAAATGTATACGGACTGGATTTTGACCTGATTAGCAACTGGGCGCATTTTTCTCATCCAACCTTGCAGGATGGGTTGCGGCTGGCGTTGTATCCGAGTGTCAGTTTGCCCTTGCAGAATTCCTGGGGGTTTATCAAACCACGTGTTGGCGTGCATCATACACGCTACAATTTGAATACGCCGACTGGGACAGAAATGAAAAGTGCTAACCGCACGTTGCCAATACTCAGTCTTGATAGTGGCCTGGTATTGGAGCGTGATGTCAACTTATGGCAGGGGAAATATTTGCAGACGATCGAACCCAGAATATTTTATGTGTATATCCCATTTGAAGAGCAAAACAACTTGCCAAATTTTGATTCGGCCGAGATGGATTTTAGCTTTGCGCAGATTTTTTCGGAGAGAAGATTCAGTGGCGAGGATCGTATCAACGATGCCAATGAACTCACTCTGGCGGTAACGTCTCGCCTGATTGAGTCTTCGACAGGTAACGAGCGCCTGCGCGCCACAATCGGGCAGAAAGTCCGCCTCACCGAGCGCAGGTTAACGTTGGCCACGCCCCAGACAACCGCTGCTGGCGCGGATTTTATTGCCGAATTGTCGGGCAGGATTACGCCGCATATCATGACGGATGCTGGCGTACAGATCAATCAGAACAACTTTCTTACCGAGAAAATACGTACCGGCATCAGTTATCAGCCACAGCCAGGCAAGGTGTTAAATGTTGGTTACCGTTTTTCACGTGACATTTTCGAGCAGGTGGATATTTCCACGCAGTGGCCATTGATGAAAAAATGGCAGGCATTGGCAAGTGCCAACTACTCACTCAGGGATGACAAGCTGCTTGCCGGGTTACTGGGTATTGAATATAACGCCTGCTGCTGGTCGCTGCGACTGGTTGCCAATCGTTTCACCACAGCAACCCAGAAAACATCCACTACCGTATTTATGCAACTGGAGTTGAACGATTTAATGAATATTGGCACCAATCCCATACGTGTTTTACAGCAGGGTATACCTGGTTATGTCCGGACGAATTTACAATAACCATCCCGAAAACCCACTGACATGATCGTCTTTTTCAGAACATAAAATGAATATTAGTCTGCTTTACATCGCCCTTGCCACGGTCAGTTCGCTGGCCTCTGTTGGTTTTGCACAACAATTGGGCGAATCAACCGGAGTTCAGCCAATCGATCGTATCGTTGTGGTTGTAAATGATGAGGTGATTACCCGGCAGGAAGCCAACGAAGTGCTGCAAAACACCATTCGACAACTGGAAAAACAGGGTACGCAGTTGCCGCACAGAGATATTCTGGAGAAACAAATACTGGAACGCATGATTCTCAAGCGGGTGCAGCTGCAACGCGCGCGTGAGCTCGGACTGGTTGTCAGCGATGGCGAAATAGAGCAGACTCTGCGCAGAATTGCCCAGGACAATAACCTGTCGATGGAAGCGTTTCGTCAAACACTGCAAAATGAGGGCACCAATCTTCAAACGTTCCGCGATGAGATTCGTGAAGAGGTTCTGATGGTGCGCTTAAAGGAGCAGGAAGTTAACAATCGGGTCAATGTCACCGAAAGTGAAATTGATAACTTCCTGCAAACGCAGGAAAATTCAGCGATCGGCAATGATGACTATCGACTGGCGCACATATTAGTGCAGATCTCCGAACAAATGAGCGCAAAACAGATTGAGGAAAAAAGTCAGCGGGCACAAACCGCGCTGGAGCACCTTAAACAAGGCGATGATTTCGCGCAGGTGGCAGCAGAGTTTTCAGATGCGCCGGATGCCATGCAGGGTGGAATACTCGACTGGCGTCCAATCGGTCAGATGGGGCCATTATTTGCCAATTTACTAATGACAATGCAGACAGGCGAGCTGACGCCAGTTATTCGCAGCCCGATTGGGTTCCATATTCTTAAACTGCTGGAAAGACGCGAGCAGGAGACACCAGTGGTGATTATCGATCAAACCCACGTCCAGCATATCCTGATCAAGATCAATGAATTGACATCGGAAAGCGATGCACACCGACAAATCATGCAGGTCAAGCAGCGTATTGATAACGGAGAGGATTTTTCGGAATTGGCCAAAGCTTTTTCCGAGGACGGCAGTGCGCCATCAGGAGGAGATTTAAACTGGATTTCTCCCCGCGACACAGTACCAGAATTTGAACAGGCCATGAATGCGCTGCTGCCAGGCCAGGTAAGCCAGCCGGTACGCACTTCCTTTGGCTGGCATCTGATCAAGGTGATTGAACGTCGCAAACAGGATGTCAGTGATCAGCAGCGGCGCGAAACTGCACGTCAGGCAATCCATGCCCGCAAGGCAGAGGGCGTGATGCAGGAATGGATACAACAATTGAGAGACCAAGCCTATGTTGAGCATATCGCAGAAGATAATTGACGATGAGACTTATCTATGAAAACAATCAACAGCCGACTCGTGCCACAAGGAAATCGTTATGGTAACTGACGTTATGCCAAAAATGGTGTTGACAGCCGGTGAGCCTGCCGGTATCGGGCCTGATCTCTGTATACAAATAGCGCAAACCGCGCAGCCTTGCCAGTTGGCTGTCATTACCGATCGTGATCTCATCACTGAGCGTGCGCGTTTACTGGGACTGCCGCTTCAGATTTGCGAATACGATACTGCGGCAACGCAACCGCATCAGGCAGGATATTTGCCAGTCCTGCATGTTCCGGTCAACCAGACAGTGGTGACAGGAAAACTTGATTCCCGTAATGCCACCTACGTACTGGAAACCCTAAAACAAGCGGTGAATGTCTGTCGTGCAGGTTATGCGGATGCAATGGTAACCGCGCCTGTCCACAAGGGTATTATCAGCGAAAGTGGCATCAAATTTTCGGGTCATACAGAGTTTCTGTCTGAATTGACCAACAGTCAGGCAGTGATGATGCTGGTTGGCGGCGGTATGCGGGTGACGCTGGCAACGACGCATCTGCCACTGAAGGATGTGCCGGCCGCGATTACCTCAGAGCTGCTGGAGCAGAAACTACGTATCATTCACCATGGTCTGACAGTACGTTTCAAGATCGAGCGTCCGTGTATCGCGGTTGCAGGGCTGAATCCGCATGCCGGAGAATCCGGTCATCTGGGGCGTGAAGAAATCGATATCATCATACCGTTGCTGGAAAAACTACGCGCAGAGGGTATGAATCTGTCTGGTCCGCTGCCGGCAGATACGCTGTTTGTCCCGCACAAATTAAAACAGTATGACTGTATTCTGACTATGTATCACGATCAGGGATTGCCAGTGCTGAAACACGCAAGTTTTGGTGCTGGCGTCAATGTCAGCCTCGGATTACCGATTATTCGTACCTCAGTCGATCATGGCACTGCATTAGATCTTGCTGGAACTGGACAGGCTGATTCTGGCAGCATGCAGGCCGCCATAGACATGGCACGAGAGCTTGCCAACAAGCAAAAATATCATTCAACACCAGATGCGGCATATTCCGCGTAAACGATTCGGACAGAATTTTCTGATCGATCAGGGCGTCATTTTCGAGATCATCAATCAGATCAATCCCGCCAAAGAAGACAGGCTAATAGAGATTGGTCCGGGGCTGGGCGCGCTCACCCGCCCATTGCTGGCGCGACTGGATGAATTACAGGTAATTGAAATCGACCGCGACATTGTTGCCCGGCTTGGACATGACTACGCTGGCAGCAAACTGATTATATACAATGTCGATGCGTTGAAATTCGACTTCAGCCAGGCAGGAAAAAACCTGCGGATTGTTGGCAATCTGCCTTACAACATCTCAACCCCGCTATTATTTCATCTAACAGGTTTTGCGAGTCATATCCAGGACATGCACTTCATGTTGCAGCAGGAAGTTGTCGACCGCATGGTGGCAAAACCTTCCACAAGTGAATACGGGCGTCTATCCCTGATGCTGCAATGCCGCTATGAAATGGAGCAACTGCTTCAGGTGCCGGCGGAATGTTTCCGACCTGCACCAAAAGTCCAATCGGCAGTCGTCAGCCTGCGCCCGCGCAAGTATCCGCCAGTTCTTCCTGAACATGAATCCTTATTTGCGGATATCATCAGCACAGCCTTCGCACAGCGGCGCAAAACCTTGAGGAACACGATGGGAAACCATCTTGACAGCCACGATTATGATTCCCTGAGAATTGATCCAGGACTGCGCGCGGAGAATCTGTCACTGGAACAATTTGTGGCCATCACCTGCTATCTTGCACCCAGGAGACTATCGCGAGGATAATGATATAGCGATGGCCACAACAACTTGTTCAGGATTCAAATCCACAGCATCATCCCCATTTCTAATGGGTGCACCAGCATGGGATGGTAAGGATAGATCCGCAAGTAATATTGCTGTCTGCCGCATAGTACAGGCACATGGATGAGTTCGAACTGATGCTCCTCCGCGCCGAGTTTACCGGTACATTCGAAGCGAAAATGTTTGAATCGCTCCAGCCTGGTCTGGCTGTACTGGCGCGAAATCAGTAATTCCACGAGCACATCCTCTGGCTGCAAGCCATTCAACTGCGCTGCCACCTTAAAATGGATGGTTTCGCCAAAAGCCAGTTGCTGACCAGGATTATCCAGCCGACGCAAACTGACCCCGCCCCAAGCCGAACGCACCTTGCCTTTCCAGGCTGCAACCGCTCTCGCCACTGCATAGTTATCATTTGCATAACGCACGCCCTGCTCACTGGCAGGCGCATAAAATTTTTGTATATATTCGCCCACCATGCGTCGCGCACCATAACATGGCAACAATGAGACCATTGAGCGCTTGGCTTTCTTCACCCAATCGGCAGAATACCCGGACTTGCCACGATCATAATAAAGCGGGATGACCTGATCCTGCAGCATTTCATAAAAGGACCGGCTTTCTTCCGCATCACGGAGCTCCGGATCTGTATCCTGAGCTACTGGCTTGATTCCCCAGCCATTTTCACCATCAAAACCCTCTCCCCACCAGCCGTCAAGAATGCTCAGATTAAGCGTGCCATTGATACCGGCCTTCATTCCCGAGGTTCCACTGGCTTCCAGCGGATAAATCGGGCTGTTAAGCCAGACATCGACTCCAGCTACCAGCCGCCGGGCAAGCCGCAGATCATACCCTTCGACCAGCAAAATACGCCCCTCAAATTCCGGCATGGCTGCCACTTCACTCACACGCCGGATCAATGCCTGCCCTGGCTGATCAGCGGGATGCGCCTTGCCTGCAAAAATCAGCAATACGGGTCGTTCCTGATCAAGCAAAATCTCCCGCAACCAGTCCAGATTCTCAAACAACAGCGCCGCGCGCTTATAGGTGGCAAAACGGCGGGCAAATCCAAGAGTCAATACATTTGGATTGATCGGGTCAGCGAATTTGAGCAGGCGATCGAGATGGGCGTCAGAGCCATGATTGCGAATATTCTGCTCAGTCAGACGCGCCTGAATTCCATAAAACATCTGCGACTTCAATGTTTGGCGAATGCTCCAGAAAACATGATCGGGAATATCGTAAATCGACTTCCAGAATTCACGACTACACAGCTCATTGCGCCATTCCGGGCCTAGCTGGCGATCAAACAGATCCATCCACTCTTGCGCAAGAAATGTTGGCACATGCACGCCATTGGTGATGCAATCGACCGGGTTTTCCTCCGGTTCAATCTGTGGCCACAAATCACGGCAAATCTCGGCAGAAACCCCACCATGAATTTTGCTGACGCCGTTATGCATGCGCGACATACGGATCGCCAGCGCAGTCATATTGAAATCATGATTCTCTGCCGTATGCCCGAGCGCCATAAATGCTTCGCGAGTAATGCCCAGCTCGTTATAAAAACTTTCAAAGTATTGCTGCATCATCCCTTCAGGAAAATGATCATGTCCGGCTGGCACCGCAGTATGCGTGGTAAAGACCGTATTGACCGCAACCGCTTCAAGTGCCTCATGAAAATCCAGCCCCTGGCGCACCAAATCACAAGCACGTGCCAGCATCATAAAAGCGGCATGACCCTCGTTGCTATGCCAAACCGTTGGTTTGACACCCATCGCTTTTAGAGCCTCCACTCCGCCAACCCCTAGAATGATCTCCTGCTCGATCCGCATAGATCGGTCTCCACCGTAAAGCTGATGGGTGATCAGACGGTCATGCTGTGAGTTTTCTGGAATATCCGTATCCAGCAGATACAGAGGGGCATGACCTATCTGCGCCCGCCAAACCTTGATCGTGACCGACCGCCCTGGAAAACGGACTGACACCCTGACTTCGGCACCATCTTCCTGCAGCACGGGATTAACCGGCAAATCATTGAAATCACAATCTTTGTAGATCGCATGCTGATTGCCCTGCCCGTCGATGGTCTGCAAAAAATACCCTTGCCGATACAATAGACCAACCGCGACAAACGGCAAGCAAAGATCACTTGCCGCCTTGCAATGATCCCCAGCCAGGATTCCCAGTCCACCGGAATAAACCGGCAAGCTTTCATGAAAACCAAATTCAAAACAAAAATAGGCGATTTGGTCTCGCGGATTGACTCCCTGAATGGCTTGACGGCGCGAGGGTTCCGAGTGATAGGAATCAAAAGCGGACAAGACACTGTTGTAATTGCTGAGAAAGGTTGAATCCTCTGCTGCTGCAATCAACAGCGACTCATCCACCCGCTTCAGGAAGGCTTTGGGGTTATGCCCTACTGCTTCCCAGAGCCGCGCATCCAGCCGGGAAAAAAGTGCGCGCGTCGCACGATCCCAGCTATACCAGAGATTGTCCGCCAACTCCTCCAGACGTATCAATCGTTCGGGCAGTTTGGGGTTGACTGTTAGTGTATAGGTCGTTCGTTTTGGCATGTGATGCTCTCCGGTAATTGACACGCTCAAAGGCTGAGTAAATGTAAACGATAGTACTTCAGTTCCTCGATTGACTCATAAATGTCCGCCAGCGCCTCGTGTTTGCTTTGTTTGTTGAATCCAGACGTGATTTTTGGTTTCCAGCGCTTGGCCAGTTCCTTGAGAGTGCTGATATCCAAGTTACGATAATGAAAATACGCTTCCAGTGCCGGCATGTAGCGTGCAAGAAAACGCCGATCCTGGCAAATAGAATTTCCGCACATCGGCGAAAGACCCGCAGACACGTGTTCCCGCAAGAAAGCCAGCATGCTCTCTTCCACCTCATGCTCGGTCAGTTTTGACACCTTGACCTTATCGATCAGCCCAGATCTGGCATGAGTGGATTGATTCCATTTATCCATCCCTGCCAGCACATCATCAGGTTGCGCCACAACCAGCACTGGTGCCTCAGCGACCGTATTCAGTTCGGAATCAGTCACTACCAGCGCCACTTCTATAATACGATCCGTCTCTGGACTCAGCCCGGTCATTTCCATATCTATCCAGACAAGGTTATTGCTATCTTGTGCCATAATCGATGCTCATGAATTTTAAAAGGTGAATTGTGTCATATTGAAAGGCAGCCGTCTTGTCGAGACTACCGCAGAAAGGTTTTCGCTCTTCGGTAACCTGCCAAGCATATTCTTATTAACGCTATCAATTGAAATTTCCATATCCATGCCAACTTTTACAATTTTTTTTATATCCGCGTTATGCCTGACCACCTTGCTCCAGTTATGGCTAGCAACACGTCATAAACAACATGTGATCCTCCACCGCGATCAGGTGCCCGCTGCGTTTGCTGAGCAGATCAGCCCGACAGAGCATCGGAGAGCAGCTGATTATACTTGTGCCAAGGTGAATTTCAGCTACCCGGGTATTCTGCTGCATGCCATTTTGCTATTGGCGCTCACGCTTGGAGGCGGATTGCAGCTTATCTCCAATTTCTGGCTGACTTGGTTTGATCATCCGCTGGCGCACGGCATGGCGCTCATTCTCAGTACTGTTGCACTGTTGAGTGCAGTGGAAATTCCTTTCAGCTACTATCGCACTTTCGTCATTGAGCAACAATTTGGCTTCAACAAAATGACACCAAGCATGTTTTTTTCTGATCTCGTTAAACATTATGCGCTCGGCCTGCTTCTCGGTGCGCCACTGTTGCTGTGTGTCCTGTGGCTGATGCAGCAAGCGGGAGCAAACTGGTGGCTTTACACCTGGCTGCTCTGGATTGGTTTTAACCTGTTACTGCTGGCAGTTTACCCCAACTGGATCGCGCCATTATTCAACAAATTTTCTCCATTGGAAAACAGCACGCTCAAATCACGAATTGAAAATCTGCTGCAAAAATGCGGTTTTGAATCCAGCGGCTTGTTCGTAATGGATGGCTCTCGCCGCAGCAACCACGGTAATGCCTATTTTACTGGCTTTGGCAAAACCAAACGCATCGTTTTTTTCGATACCCTGCTCAACCGTCTCGAAGACGCTGAAATCGAAGCCGTGCTTGCACACGAACTGGGTCATTTCAAACGCCGCCACGTTCTCAAACGTATCGTGCTCTCATTTGTCATGAGTCTGCTGTTACTGTGGATACTGGGGTATCTGATGCAACAGAACTGGTTTTATGGTGGACTGGGCGTTCCCGTCACAACGGTTCCATCAACGGCGATGGCTTTGTTGCTATTCTTTCTGGCAATGCCAGTATTTTCCTTTCTGCTGCAACCTTTGTCGAGCCTGTATTCACGCAAACACGAATTTGAAGCAGACGAATATGCCGCCCAGCATGCCTCGGCAGAAAATCTAACCAAGGCGTTGGTCAAGCTTTATCAAGATAATGCAGCAACGCTGACGCCTGACCCGTTGCACTCAGCCTTTTATGATTCACATCCGCCAGCGGCAATCCGTGTTGCCCATCTCAACAATCTGCGTTCAACAGGAGGAGCGGCAGCATGACGGATACTTGCAATTTAAATAAGCGCCGATGCCAGCCTTGTGAAGGTGGAATCCCTCCGCTAAGCGCATCGACAGTAGCTGACTTGCTTACGAAATTGGATGGGTGGCAATTAATCGAGAACAAAATCAGCAAAACATTTTCGTTCAGGAATTTTTATCAGACAATGAATTTTGTCAATGCAGTGGCATGGATTGCAAATCGCGAGGATCATCATCCTGACATGGCAGTCAGTTACAACAGTTGTCAGGTAACCTACTCAACCCATGCCATTAATGGATTATCAGAAAACGATTTTATTTGTGCGGCAAAAATTGATTTATTGCTGGCAATTTGATGCCACCAAAAACCACCGCGACAAATGCTCGCCCACAATATATAACGGGACGAGTAACAGCTGCATACGGGCGACGTTTTGAAATTGAAACTGATCCAGGCGGGGTATATTCCTGCATCATGCGCGGCAAAAAACACGACGCAACTTGTGGCGACCAGGTTGAATTTCTGCCTATCGCAGCCGACCAAGGTGTCATTGATACCATCCTGCCACGTACTACGTTATTTTATCGCCGTGACGCTTTTCGAGAAAAACTGATCGCCGCTAATGTGACGCAACTGGTGTACGTACTGGCGGCCGAGCCAAGCTTTAACCTGGAGTTACTGGATCGTTGCCTGATCGCGGCTCAGCATCAAGGAATCCGGCCACTCATCCTGCTCAATAAAACAGATCTGATCGAGCCGACGCAGAGAGCAGTTGAGTGCTTACAGCTATATCGCAAACTGGGTTACCCGGTACTTGAGATCAGCGCAAAAAAAACTACCCAGCCGCTTGTTCCATATTTACTGAATCAAACCAGCTTATTTGCAGGTCAATCCGGCATGGGGAAATCCACATTACTCAATGCGCTTATTCCGACAGCACGGCAAACAATCTCCGAGATTTCCACAGCGCTCGACAGCGGACGACACACAACGACTCATACCCGCCTATTCCATCTGGATGAACGTAGCCATCTCATCGATTCACCTGGTTTTCAGGAGTTTGGTTTGCACCAGATGGATTATACCACCCTCGCCTGGGAGTTTATCGAATTCCGGATTTTTCTGGGGAAATGCCAGTTTAGAAACTGCCGCCATCTTGCCGAGCCAAAATGTGCGCTTCAGGAAGCCATGCGCACCGGCATCATCGAACCAAGGCGCATGGCCAGCTATCAAAGGCTGACAGAGAGTCTGAACAGCAAGATTTAAAACTGTGGAGAAAATCAGTTCTCCAGTCCGATCAACTCCACATCAAACACCAGCACTGCATTGGGTGGGATTACTCCGCCAGCGCCCTGCGAGCCATAAGCCATGGACGGCGGAATAATCAAGGTACGTTTCCCACCAACTTTCATTCCCTGTACACCCTGATCCCAACCCTTGATTACACGACCCGAACCCAGCAGAAATGAAAAGTAATTGGCTCGATCGTGTGAGCTATCAAATTTTGCGCCTTTTTTATCCTCAGCGGCAGCATCATAAAGCCAGCCGGTGTAATGCACCTTGACTGTTTTACCAACAACGGCTTCTTCTCCATTGCCGACAGTAACATCAATTTTTTCCAGTGCCATCACATCTGAAGTGGCATGAGACGAAGCTGCGTGCTCTTTATAGGCTTGCAAATTCATGGAAAGAAACAAACCACCAGCCAACACCAAACCAAGCAAAATTTTTGTTTTGATCATTTTTATCCTGATAAATTAAATAGTACTCTGCATATACCAACCAACAATACTCAGACATCACATGAGCACCCGGCAATATGTCACAGACTGTTTATACTTTCAAGCAGGATATGATTTTATTGCGGATAATGATGCCTGCCAAGCGCCCATTGCACATGTTCGCGTACCAGCGCTGAAGGATCATCGCGACGTGCCTGCAACGCTGCAATAATTGCCGGTGAAGATGGCGCGTTTCCCAGTCCAACAGCAAAATTACGCAACCATCGTTCATAGCCGATTCGTCGAATGGGGCTGCCGGCAAGCTTGGTTTCGAATTCGGATTGCGTCCAGGCAAACAGATCAACCAGCGTGGCATTATCCAAACCATGGCGCACTGCAAAATCCATTTCTCCAGTCAATCTGGAAAATTTATTCCATGGACAAATCAGCTGGCAATCATCACATCCATAGACACGATTACCAATCAAGGGACGCAAATCTACTGGAATACTGCCCTTCAGTTCAATTGTCAGATAGGAAATACATCGCCTTGCATCCAGACGATAAGGCGCGACAATAGCCTGCGTTGGACAAACATCAATACAGCGTGTACAGCTGCCACAATAATTTTTAGCTGGTGGATCCACCAGCAGCGGCAGATCAGTATAAATTTCTCCCAGAAAGAAGAAAGAACCCGCATCGCGCGTCAATAGCAAAGTGTGTTTACCACGCCAACCCAGACCGGAGCGACTAGCCCATTCGACTTCCATCACCGGCGCACTATCACTGAATACGCGATAGCCAAATTCACCAACCTGTGCGCTGATTTTATTCGCCAATTTCTGTAATCTGGCACGTAATACCTTGTGATAATCGCGACCAAGCGCATAACGGGAAATAAACGCCTGCTGCCTGTCCTCAATCACACCCCAGCTATCTTCGATCTCGACAGGTTTATTGTTCATGCGCACCGAAATAACACGTACCGTTCCAGGCACCAACTCGGCAGGTCGAGCACGCTTGGTGCCATGTTTTGCCATATAATCCATCTCACCATGACAGTCGGCTTCCAACCACGCATTCAACCCGTCTTCAATGGCGGTCGTATCGGTGCTGGCATCGCTAATATGCAGTGCCTGGAAACCCAGCTCATGCCCCCAACTCTTGACTTGGTGCGTAAGCTGAAACCAGTCTTGTTTTTGTCTATTATCCGGGATCATTTTTTGCATAGCAATCATCATACCGAAACCCGTCTTATCTCACCAGGTAATGTCACGCTTGCTGATGATGATGCAACCATATCACTTGGCGCACAACTCGCTCCTTCTCTGAAGGGCGGGATGACGGTATTTCTGCACGGCGAGCTGGGTGCCGGCAAAACCACCCTGGTACGCGGCATGCTGCGCGGCCTTGGTTACCAAGGAAAAGTGAGAAGCCCCACCTATAACCTGGTTGAAATCTATAAAATTTCCAGGCTACACTTGTATCATTTTGATTTTTATAGATTCAACAACCCAGATGAATGGGAGGATGCAGGCTTCCGAGAATACTTCAACCCGGACTCGATTTGCCTGATTGAATGGCCCGAAAAAGCAATCGGGTTTCTGAATTTGCCCGATCTGGATATTACACTCGATTACGCCAGCTTTGGTAGAGTCGCCACGATCAAAGCAAATACGGGAGCGGGAACACAATGCTTACAACACTGGCAAACCCTGAATCTTCGCTAGGGTCTATTGACATTTCACATAGGTAGCCACAGATATCCACATGCTATGGCGCCCTACTCTCAAAATTTCTCTTCAATTTGCCATGTCGCGCAGCCGACGCTCTGCAGACGCGGGTTTTTGGCGACCACAGGGCGTCGGCCAATAAAGGCGTTTCAACGCCTCATTTGGTGCACGATGTTCTATGCTAAAACATTCGCCTTTGCCTGTCAGGCCGGGGCACTCATTTACTCACCGTTGTATTTATGCACTCTCGTGCCACTTTCGTCGAATTGCTCTGGCCGGATGTCTAAAGTTGAGATGGATTCATACAAAGCGTGAAACTTTAATTTGCATTTATCCGAGAGTTTTGATAGCCTAAAACGGTTTTAAATTTGATACAAATATTGGAAACTAGGGTTCCGGCTACCGAGCATTAACTGATTCTGATGACTGTGTTGTACATCAGTCAGTGGTAGCGTCTGGTTCGAGAGTTTCCGGTCTCGCGTTTTTTCGTCAAAAGCTTCTTCAGACAGCGAGACTCCACGGAGGGATAAAAGCCCGGGAGATAGGTATATGCATGGCGCCCATTGGGGCATTCATTGCATAGCATTCTGAGTTCCGGAAACTGTAATCCGTAAAAATCGCGCGGTTGGCGTTGTACACAGTAGCTGTACACGAAAATTTGCGCGACAGGAGTCTTCTATCATGAAAACATTATCAAAACAGGATCCAAGCGCACCTTCCAACAGCGCTCCATCTGCGGCGGACACACTCAACCGCAGCATGACTGTATGGCACAGTTTTACCATGGGTTTTGCTGTTGTGTCGCCCGTGGTGGGTCTTTATGCCATTATCGGCGTTCAAACTACCGTTACCGGCGGCGGCTGGTTTGCTGCACTGGCGATCTGCCTGGTTATGCAATTAACGGTAGCAAGTGTTTATGCCGAGCTCGCCTCGCAGTTTCCAATTGCCGGTGGCGCTTACAAGTGGGCACGGCAACTGGGTGGCACGATAACCGGCCAATACGCTGGCGTCATATATGTCTGTTCCGCCATCGCCATGCTGACCACGACGGCGTATACCGGCGGAATCTGGCTGGCAACCTTCTCGGGCGCACTGGATAACAGCGGATTATCCATGGTGTTATGGGGCGCCGCTTTTCTGCTGCTCTGCGCCCTGCTCAATCTTGCGCATGTCAATATTTTCAAAACATTAATCGCTTTAGGCGTTTACGCGGAAATCATAGGATCATTCGGCATCGCGCTGCTGTTATTCTTTTTTTTCCGTCAGCATGGATTTTCAGAATTATTTCAACATATGGGCTCAGGCACTGCCCCCACTGAAATGGCCGCATTTCTGGCCGCACTCGCAATAGCAGGCTGGGCGTTTATCGGTTTTGATTCCTGTTCTACAACCGCCGAGGAAACGCATCAACCCAAACGCATGGTGCCACGCGCCATTTTCCTGGCATTAAGTGCTGTCGGCGCCGTCGTATTATTTAATTCAGCTTCACTGATTCTGGCTTTTGATCATGAAGCGCTGACCAGTGCCAGCAAAACAGCGGATCCGGTTACGCCATTGATTGCTGACCGGTTTGGCCAATGGATAGAGAAGCCGTTTTCCGGCATTGTCATGATCGCCTTCCTGGCCTGCGGCGCATCCGTTGTTAAATATACCTCGCGCATCGTTTTTTCAATGGCGCGCGAAGGCAATATGCCCGTGATGCTGAGCCATGTCACGGCAGACAGAACGCCGCGCAACGCCATACTATGCACCGTTATCCTGTCTGGTCTGGGCCTGCTGCTCGGGCTCAATGACGGCGCTGTCGCGACAGTGATTGCCTTCGGCACCGGCGGATTATATGCGATGTTCGCCATGACCACCGGCGTCGGCCTGTTTACCCGGTTGACCGGACGTTGGAATCCGGCACTCGGCGAGCTTAAACTCGGCGTGTGGGGATTGGTGATTAATACAGTGGCGTTTATCTGGTCGGTTTTTGAATTCATCAACATCGCCTGGCCGCGTACTTATGCGGTTGCACCCGACGCGCCCTGGTGGCAGTTATGGGCAATACCGCTGGTGCTTGGTTGCATCCTGAGTATCACCACGTTATCCATCATCATAAACAGAATCCGCATGCCAGCCGGTAACAAAGGCTGAAACCGATAAGAAGGAATCCAAAATGAACGAACAACATTTTCTCTGGCAGGAACTTGTCCCGGGAGGCGGTCACTGGTCCGGCATAATCCGGCGCGGAATGACGCTGCGACTGACGGACATTGATGGCGGTGCCAATGTGTCAGCGTTATTTTACAACCAGGAGGAGAAACTGGAACGCTACAACATGGCCGACACACTCAAATCGCAGCACACATTTTATTTAACCAAAGGGCATGCCTGCCATTCCGATATGGGACGGCTATTCTGTTGTATCACTGCGGATACAGTGGGTTGGCATGATACTGTCTGCGGACTGAGCGACGCCGAACTGATCCGGCAAAAACATGGCGTCTCACGCTATCAGGAGCACCGCAACAACATGCATCGCAATGGATTGGACGGCATGCTGATTGAATTGGGGAAATGGGGCTTGGGCAAGCGCGACATTGTAGCCAACATTAATTTCTTCAGCAAAGTAACCGCCGATAAAAGCGGTAAGCTGCGCTTCCATCCAGATAACAGCACGGCCGGTGATTATGTAGATCTGAGTTTCGAAATGAATACGCTGATAGCGCTTTCCACAGCGCCGCATCCGCTCGATCCGACGGATCATTATCATCCGGGTCCGGTCAATCTAGCGTTGTTTGTTACGCCATCTGAATATGAAATCGCCACTGAATGCGCAAGTATCAATGAGATCGCCCGGGCGCGGCACAATACGCATCGTTACTGCCTGCACAGCGAAAAAGATCATGGAGGTGAATTATGAAGACACAACAATTGACAGAAAGCCGCCTTGATCCTGCTACTGCGGTAGTGAATGAAATCTGCCCTGCCGGGGAGCCATGGGTCAAACAAATTCAAGCCGGACAAACATTCCGTATCGTTGATCTGGAAGGCAATCAGGCGGTTGATACGCTGTTTTTTAATGCGCACCATGCGTTGGAGCGCTATAGTGCCACCGACACCATACGCCGTCAGAACCGGCTCTATCTGGCAACCGACAGCAGACTCTATTCCAATTGCGGCAATATTCTGCTGACTATTGTCGCAGACACCTGTGGTCGGCACGACACGCTGGGTGGCGCCTGTTCAGCGGAAAGCAATACCGTACGTTATGCGCTGGAAAAATATCCGATGCACAGCTGCCGGGATAATTTCCTGCACGCACTGGCACACGATCCGCTTTGCGAACAACGTGGCATGAGCAAGCGCGATTTACCAAGCAACATTAATTTTTTCATGAACGTACCGGTCACCGAAGACGGCAGACTTGAATTTGACGATGGTATTTCGGCGCCCGGAAAATACGTTGAATTGCGTGCTGAAATGGACGTTATCGTACTGATTTCCAACTGCCCGCAACTGAATAATCCGTGTAACGCCTACAATCCGACACCCATCCGTTTGCTGGTCTGGGATTGATATTGCTGAGGGTATCAGAACTATGTTTAAAAAAGTACTGATTGCCAATCGCGGCGCGATCGCCTGCCGCATCATACGAACATTGCGCCGAATCGGCGTCAAGAGTGTGGCAGTTTATACCGATGCGGATGCATTATCGCGCCATGTCGCCGAAGCCGATGAAGCTTTTTGCATCGGCAGCGGTGCGGTAGCGGACAGTTATCTGCGGACAGATAAAATACTGGCAGTTGCGCAGCAAACCGGGTCACAAGCTATCCATCCGGGTTACGGTTTTTTAAGCGAAAATGCCGACTTCGCGGAACAATGTGCAGCGCATAAAATTCGCTTTATCGGCCCAACCGCCGAACAAATCCGCATTTTTGGACTGAAACACACCGCGCGCGAGCTTGCCACAAAAACCCAGGTTCCCTTGCTCCCGGGAACCGGCCTGCTGGGCAGTCTCGATGAAGCATTGCATGCTGCCAGTCATATCAGTTATCCGGTTATGCTGAAAAGCACTGCGGGCGGTGGCGGTATTGGCATGCGGTTATGCTGGAACAAAGCAGAATTAACCGAGGCCTACGATGCCGTCAAATTTCTCGCGCAGAATCATTTCAAGGATGCCGGCATTTTTCTCGAAAAATATATCGAACAGGCGCGGCATATTGAAGTACAGATTTTCGGTGACGGCGAAGGCAGCGTTATCGCACTGGGCGAACGCGATTGCTCGATGCAGCGCCGCAATCAGAAAGTTGTCGAAGAAACACCCGCACCGAATCTTTCGGAAAAACTGCGACAGGCACTCATTGACGCTGCAATTCAACTTGGCAAATCGATTAACTACCAATCGGCGGGCACGGTAGAGTTTCTGGTTGATGCTGCCAGCAACGCATTTTATTTTCTTGAAGTGAACACCCGGCTTCAAGTCGAACATGGCGTCACCGAAATGGTGACCGGCGTTGATCTGGTGGAATGGATGGTGCTTCAGGCATCCGGCGACTTACCATCCCTTGACTCCTACGAAATACAACTCGACGGCAGTGCGATTCAGGCACGTCTCTATGCCGAAAATCCCGCCATTAATTTTCAGCCATCCAGTGGCTTACTGACCGATGTTCGGTTTCCAGCCGCCGCACGGATTGAAACCTGGGTAGACCGTGGCATTGAAATAACACCATTCTATGATCCCATGCTGGCGAAAATCATCGTGCACAAACCCACGCGTGATCAAGCCATTTCCGCCATGCAGCATGCACTCGATCAAACCGTCATTCAAGGCATCGAAACTAACCGAGAATATCTCTCTCAGATACTGAATAGCACGGCATTTCATCAAGGACAACACAATACACAATTCCTCGACGGCTTTCGCTTCCAGCCGCACACTGTCGACGTGTTGAGCCCCGGTGTACAAACCACGATACAGGATTATCCCGGGCGACTCGGATACTGGCAAGTCGGCGTCCCCCCCTCAGGTCCGATGGATGCCCTCGCCTTTCGTCTGGCAAATCAGCTCGTCGGTAATTCTCCAGATAAAGCTGCGCTGGAAATCACTTTTTCCGGCCCAACACTACGGTTTCACTGCGACAGTATGATCGCGATTACCGGAGCAACCATCGACGCGCAGCTTGACGGAAAAGCTCTGCAACCATGGCAATCACATGCGGTTATAGCAGGCGCCATACTCACGTTCGGCAAAACCAGCGGCTATGGCTGTCGGTCTTATCTGGCCATACAAGACGGAATCCGGGTAACCGATTATCTGGGCAGTAAATCGACATTCATTCAAGGTCAGTTTGGCGGACACACAGGACGCGCGTTACGCAGCTGTGATGTATTGCACATTCAGGAAACCCGGCATCATCAACAGCGTTGTTTGCCGCGGGGGTCAATTCCGCGCTATACCGGCAACTGGGAAATCGGCGTATTGTACGGCCCACACGGCGCGCCCGATTATTTTACCGAAGCCGATATCCAAATGTTTTTCAGTACGTCATGGACTATACATCACAATTCCGACCGCACTGGTATTCGGCTGCTCGGTCCTAAACCCGAATGGGCACGCACCGATGGCGGCGAGGCGGGCCTGCATCCATCCAACATTCATGATAATGCGTATGCGATTGGAACCGTCGACTTTACCGGAGACATGCCCGTCATTCTCGGTCCCGACGGTCCGAGTCTCGGTGGTTTCGTTTGTCCGGCGACTGTCGTCCACGCCGAATTATGGAAGCTCGGACAATTGAAGCCCGGCGACACGGTACGCTTCTATCCGCTGTCAATGGAACAGGCAACGGCAATGGAACGTCATGCCGATGCGGCCATTGCACAGATCAGTTTCCCTGAACAGGCAGTCGCACCCTCAGTATCATCTCCGCCAGGAAATCCTGTTTTACATATCATTCCTGAAAATGCGCAATCACCGACAGTCGTTTACCGGCAGGCCGGCGATAAGTATCTGTTGATCGAGTACGGCCCGATAGTACTTGATTTCAATCTCAGACTGCGTGCGCATGCCTTGATGAACAGTATCCAGATCGCACAAAGCACTGGAACTCTTCCTGGAATCATCGACCTGACGCCGGGTATACGATCGCTGCAGATACACTTTGATTCTCAATCTCTGCCGCGTGACCAGCTGCTGCAATTTCTGATCGACACAGAAGCAAAACTACCCGCAATCGATGAACTGGAAGTTCCTTCACGCATCGTACATCTGCCTTTATCGTGGGATGACGCAGCGACAAAACTGGCCATTGAGAAGTATATGCAATCCGTGCGCAGCGACGCGCCGTGGTGTCCGAGCAATATCGAATTTATCCGCCGCATTAACGGCCTGGACAGCATTGAAGTCGTGCAGCGTATCGTTTTCGATGCGTCCTATCTCGTGCTGGGACTCGGCGATGTGTATCTCGGTGCGCCGGTTGCAACACCCATTGATCCGCGTCATCGCTTGGTCACCACAAAATACAATCCGGCAAGAACCTGGACCCCGGAAAATGCCGTCGGTATCGGTGGTGCCTATTTATGCGTCTACGGCATGGAAGGACCGGGCGGCTATCAATTTGTCGGCCGGACTGTGCAAATGTGGAACCGCTTTCGCCAGACCGATGATTTCAAGGATGACAAACCCTGGTTATTGCGCTTTTTTGATCAGGTTCGCTTTTACCCGGTCAGCGAAAGCGAGTTGCTCAAGCTGCGCAAAGATTTTATCGCCGGAAAATTCAAGCTGCGTATCGAGGAAACCACCTTCAGTCTGCGACACTACAATCAGTTTCTGCAACAGAACAGCGCATCTATCCAGGCATTCAAGGTTAATCAGCAGGCCGCCTTTGATGCGGAACGAGAGCGCTGGCGAAAAGATGGGCAACCGGAGTATTCAAGTGAATTGAATGAAGAGAGTCTCGATGATGCCACTGCACAAAGCGAACTGGACTTACCTGAGGGAATGAATGTCATCGGCGCGCATGTTACCGGTACAGTTTGGAAAATACTGGTTACCGAAGGGGAACATGTTATGCAAGGAACGCCGCTGGTCGTTGTCGAATCGATGAAAATGGAGTTTATGGTCGAAGCACCAGCCAATGGCACCATACACCGGATACTCTGTCAGGAAGGCGGGTATGTGACCGCTGGACAGATGTTGATGATAGTTCACAAGGACTAAAACAGAACAATCAACAGAAGGATCTTTAAAGTAGATAGTAGATGGCCTTCTGGAAGCTGACCATAAAAAACCGCCATATGGCGGTTTTTTATGGTCAGCTTCCAGAACAGAACAAGAATATTATTCCTTGGAACCTTGCGCTGCTTCGGACTGTATTTTATCAAAATTTTCTTGTTCAGTAACAGGTTGTGGCTGTTCTGGACGTCCACATGCTGCCAATATCATAGCTGCGACGATAGCAAATACATAAACAGATTTCATTATAAACTTCCTCAGTAAAATATCAGAAAAACTTACATTGTGGAACCGAAGTATATAACGATACGCACAGTTTACTCAAGCAATAAAATAAATAAAAATCCTGTACCCCATGTAAATAAGTACTGATTGCAGATTATGCCTTTCTGTGCATACTCAGTAACAGCAGCAAGTCTGGCACCCACCCGGGAAGTTGTCCATACGCCCCGTTAGCACGCGGAAGCGAGGCGTGAATTTATAAATTCTTCACAGTTTCCCTGTCCTGCGGTTAAATCCATCCTTCAGACCTTTCAGCATCATTCGTAAATTAGCCATTCGATTGGGTGAAAATAACGTAAACCAAATTAGCATGTACAAAATACGCAGCTTGTCAGCTCGTTTCCATGCTCCAGGCATATAAGGACGCTGCCACAGCAACATGCTATTCCTAAACATATAATAATATCGAAAAGGCTGATGAAATGAGATATTTCGCCACCTCCACCACCAGATGTGCATTTGCTTGTCGCCCAACGAATGCTGCATGATGGCGCCGCTTGCTCCGTATAATGCAAATCCTTTAGCCTGTGCGCGGAAACACCATTCCGTATCAATGTGATCGATAAAAAGTCCAGCATCCATATCACCTACTTGGTCCAATACACGCATCGCAATGAGTGAACCAGAGGAAATCAAAAAGTCCGCCCGTATGCAATTGATGTTGTCATCATTGGGCACTCGCGTTAACCCGAATCGACAAATACGCACAAATCGTGACAGTTCCGAAGACGTGCCAATGCGGTAACGTGGAGCGACAGCACCAACCGGGACGCCATTCTTCTCAAGATTCCAGTATCCGTCATGTAATTTGCCAACCATGTCCGAAGCGGGAATACTATCTTGATCCATGAGCAGCACAAAAACAGCATTCAAATCACGTGCCGCAGCGATGCCGATATTAAAGGCTTTGCCGAGGCCGCCATTATATGGCAGTTCGATCAGATTGATTCTTTTGACGCATTCCTTACCAAGGTGTTGAGTAATCTCCGTGATATCGCACACCGAATCATTATCTACAACAATAATATGCTGAACTTGGGAAAGTAATGCAGCGAGACTTGCAATCAGTACAGATTTATCGGGATTATAAGTGACAACTATCGGCACAACGTCGGGATATAACTTTTTCAATCAGCTACCCAGTAGATATGCAACATTATAAATGACAGGGACTGTTTGAATTTAAAGACCAGAATTTCATTTCAGGGTATCTCTAAAAATCCATATTTCATTAAAATACATCGTTATTCAGAAAAACATCTCCTTGCATATCAATAATATGCTTTGTCAATATTTTTTATTCTCGCCTCGTCTTGTTTAAAGACCCTGAATTTTTAGAGACATTTCTTATATTCTCAAGCGTTCGACAATACGCCCACATTGCAGGTGTGATTCGATAATTTCGTCAATATCCTCCTGGTCAACATAGGTATACCAGACTGCTTCTGGATAAACGACCATAACCGGTCCTTCCACGCAGCGATCCAGACAACCGGCGTTGTTAATTCTGATTTCTCCCCGTCCATCGAGCTTGAGTGCCTTGATTTTTGCCTTGGCATAATCGCGCATTGCCTGGGCGCCATGATCGTTGCAGCAGCGTTCATCATTTTCACGCTGATTGACACAAAAAAAACGTGGTATCGATAGTGGCTCATGTTCATTATCTTAATTTAATTTCAGTCCAGATTTGGCTTAATAAGCGCCGGTGCTTGTAATCCAGTTCCGTCAACATTTCCAGCTGGGCAAGTTTGGTGGCATCGGGAAAAATAACAGGATTGCCGATAATATCGGCGCGAATGTGACTTTTTGCGGCTTGATTGGGATTGCCGGAGCCAGTCAGATTGGTTAATTCAGCCGAGTTTTCCCCTTCGAGCATGAAATTGATGAACTGGTGCGCGAGATCGGGGTGGTGGCCGCTGTGATGCAGCACCATACTATCGAGCGATAGCGTAGCGCCTTCCTTGGGAATCACAAAATCAACCGTGAATGAGCGCCTGGTTTTTTGAGCATCCTGTGCGGCCTGAAACATGTCGTTCGAGTAGCCATGCGCCACCCACAGATTGCCGACCGCAAGTTCACGAATGTAACTGGTATTGTTGAATGCTGCCCAATAGGGTTTTGCACGAATGATCAATGCCTTGGCCTGTTGCCAGTGCTCGGGATCGGTATCATTGACACTATGACCCAGGTAGCTGAGCGCGGCTGCCATCAACTCACGCTGACTGTCGAGTACCGTTACCCGTCCCTTGATTTTCCGCAAATGTGCCGGTTCAAAAATAAGTGCCCAACTGTCCACCGGTAGACCCAGTTCGATTAACTTTTCCCGATTGAAACCGAGCAACGTGACTGTCGTAGCGTAAGGAGCCGAATACTGGTTACCAGGGTCAAATGCCGTGTCCAGATAATTCGTATCGATATTTTTCAAATTAGGCAGCAATGTTTTATCCAGCAGCCTGAGGGCACCCTGGCGAATCAGGGCATCCATTGCATTGCCGGTTGGTACCAGCAAATCATAGCCCGTCGCACCGGCAGCGAGCTTTGCAAGCAGCTCCTCGTTATCAGCATAATAATCCTGGGTGACCTGGCAGCGGCATTGCTGTTCAAAGCGGCGCAATGTTCTCGGATCAATGTAATTATTCCAGTTGAACAGGCGCAGCACAGGATCATCCCGGCTGACCTGATTCCCGTCGACCTCCGGTTGAAGCGAGCAGGCAGCAGGCAAACACAGGAGCAGCCATGTAAATACACACAAAATATATTGCCGGTTCAAATAGTTATCTCCAGCGCAAAATGGTTTTATCAAAATAAGTAGCAAGCATGATCAAAGCGAGTGTCAGCAACATCAATAATGTTGAAATGGCGTTGACTTCCGGTGTGACTGCAATCTTGATCATGGTATAAATCTGGATGGGCAGAATTGGTTCGCCAACCCCTTTGGTGAAGAAGGTAATTACAAAATCATCGATTGACAGGGTAAATGACATCAATGCGCCGGCAATAATTGCTGGCATGATCAATGGCAGAGTAATCAACCGGAAAGTTTGCCAGGGTGTGGCGCCAAGGTCGCGCGCCGCCTCAAAAATACTTTCATCCATTCCCTGCAGTCGCGCCCGTATAATAATGGCGACAAACCCGATGCTGAACGTGGTATGGGCAATGATGACCGATATCAATCCCAACGTCATGTTCAATACCTGCAGAAAAAACAGCAGCAGTGATACTCCCAGCAAAATTTCCGGCATGGCAACCGGAATAAAGGCCAATACTGGTAATACCTTGAGACGGTAGCGATGAATCGCAAGTCCTGCCATGGTGCCAAGTGTGGTTGCCAGCACGCTGGCGCTCACAGCAATGATGAGCGAATTGCGCGCCGCAATCAGCATTTCTTCATTACGAAACAGTTTGTCATACCAATCAAAGGTAAAACCAACCCATTCCGCATTGAGACGCGAATCATTGAATGAATAGACAACGACAATAATCAGTGGAATATAGAGAAAGGCATACACCAGCATGGCCATCAACCACAACAGCAAATTTGACTGTTTCATGTTGACGAGGACGGAGAGACTGTTGCGCGCGCGCGAGCAAGCCATGCCGCGAGTCCCGTAGTAGCAATGACCGCCAGCATCAGCATGATGGAAAGCGTTGAGCCAAAAGGCCAGTCGCGCGTACCCAGAAATTGATCCTTGATCAAATTGCCGATCAGAATATCACCGGTTCCACCCAGAATATCAGGTACGGCAAACATGCCAAGTACCGGAATAAATACCAACACCGCGCCTGAAAATACTCCCGGCAGTGATTGCGGCCAGGTGACGCGCCAGAAACGCTGCCAACGATTGGCGCCCAAATCCTGGGCTGCGTCAAGCAAGACCGGATCATGTTTTTCCAGATTGGTGTAGAGCGGCAGGATCATGAATGGCAGATGAACGTAAACCATGCCAATCAGAACCGCGAATGGCGAAAACAGTAGCATCACTGGCGGAAAACCTGCCAATGCCAGCAGATTGTTGACAAAATGATTGAGCGCCGATTCCGGTCCTAGAATAATCATCCAGGCATAAATACGAACTAGAAAATTGCTTGCAAATGGAAGAATAACAAGTAAAATCATTAAATTACGATAACGTTTATCACTACGGGCAATAAGTAATGCCAGCGGATAGGCAAGCAACAGGCAGATCAGCGTGCTCACTGTGGCAACGACAAAGGATTTCAGAAAGATCTCTGCATAGAGCGTATCACTGAAAAAGAAACGATAAGCCTCCAGCGTCAGCCCATGTGGCCCCGATGCTACCTCGCCTGCAGCAGTTTCGGATGGGGAAAGCGGCGCCAGACCGCCAAATTCGCCGGGGAAGCGAAACGAGGTGACGATCATAATCAGGCTGGGCGCAACAAAAAACACCAGCAGAAACAGCATGGGTGGCAGACTGGTGAGCCATTTTGTTAAATTCTGCCGGTGCATATTCACTCCTTCAGAAATTGAACAGCTGTCGCAGGCCAAGTAACCGTCACGGTATCGTCCACTTCAAAAAATCGTGCAACCCCAGGGGTCGCATTTGCCAGCATGGCTTCCAGGCGAGCGCCATTGGCCAGCTCGATCACATAGGTGGTAACATCGCCGACATAGAGAAAATCAAGCACCTTACCAGCAAAGGAATGGGTGGTTTCCGAGTGTTGATGCGTATTACGCACACTGATCTGCTCTGGTCGGATCGCTATCACGCCTTGATCACCAGTTTTTGCATTTTTATTTGCTGGCAAAGATATCGCCCCAAGTGATTCCACCTGTAGAACCATGGTTGTTTCCGCGATTTGTATGACCTCTGCACCGAGTAGATTGATCTTGCCGATAAAATCTGCCACAAAGCGGCTGACAGGCCGACTATAAATGATACTGGGTTCATCAATCTGCTCCACCTTCCCTTGGTTCATGACGGCGATACGCTGTGAAAGCGCCAATGCCTCGTCCTGGGAATGCGTAACAAAGATAAACGTGATACTGACTTCTTTTTGCAGATTGATCAATTCACGTTGCAAATCCTCACGTAGTTTTGCATCCAGTGCGCCCAGCGGTTCATCCAGCAATAGCAGGCGTGGACGATTGATCAATCCGCGCGCGAGCGCGACACGCTGTTTTTGCCCACCAGACAACTCATGCGGATAACGCTGCGCAAAAGCAGATAAACGTACCTCCTCGATTACCCGGTTGACTCGACCGGTTATTTTATCTGGCGCTACTCTGGCCATTTGCAACGGAAACGCAATATTCTGCGCCACAGTCATGTGCGGAAACAGCGCGTAACTTTGGAAAACCGTATGGATGGGACGTTTTTCAGGCGCAACTTGTGTAATATCATTGCCATCGAGCAGTATCCGGCCAGAATCCGGTGTATCAAATCCAGCAATCATGCGTAATAAAGTTGTTTTTCCACAACCGGACGGCCCTAGTAGTGTAAAAAACTCCCCCTTGGCGATCGTCAGACTAACGTTATCAACTGCCACAAAATCGTCAAAACGCCGGGTAAGGTTGCGTAGCTCAAGTAGTGACATGCCCTGATTGAATCAAAAAGGCGGATTCTAGCAAAATCAGGTTCGCAGGTTACAAATAAATACCGGCAAGCAGCAAGGCCGCCAGAAGCCCCGCCAGTAACGCGAGCAAACGGCTTTGCCGCTTTTCCTGTTTGACGAGCTCACCGAGCTTATCTTCCAGGCTTTGTGCGCGTTCCTGACTCAAGTTGTAGTGCAGCAGGCGTGGGAACTGCGGCAGAATCGTCGCCCAGTTTGGCATCTCTTTTTGCAGCTGGCCAATCAATCCGCGAAATCCAATCTGCTCTGCCATCCAGTTTTCGAGAAAAGGTTTGGCTGTTTTCCAAAGATCCAGATCCGGGTCGAGATCGCGCCCCAACCCTTCAATATTGAGTAACGTTTTCTGGAGCAAGACCAATTGTGGCTGAATTTCGACATTGAACTGGCGCGACGCCTGAAACAG
>JAVVEX010000005.1:0-41353 GCA_032251195.1 Nitrosomonas sp. | reverse complement strand
GTCAGAGGGACCGGCTACCGGTTTTCAGTCAAAAGTGAAGTCAACTGCTAAAGGGCGTCTTTAAAAAGTCTGCCGGATTTTGTGCGGTATTTAGATGGTATTTTTGTCGGGATAACTTTCAACATTGAAATCAATATTGACTTTGGCCCAGGCTTCTCTCTCATTAGTCAGCAGCGTATCCGTCAGTGGGTAACATTCCAGCCATTTTGAGGAAATGAATAATCTGCATTTTCTGTCCGCCATGGTTATCTTCATGGTCGGCAGATCGATATTGGTACGACTGTGATAAAAAGTTGCCGCAAGGCGCAGCGCGATTACGCGAACAAGGTTGAGCGGATCGCCAATAAAATCCTTTACCTTGATGAGCGAGCCCCGCACGGCAAGCGCTAATTGGCTCAACTGTGACTGCTCCATCCGCGAAAAACCAGGGATATCAGCATTATTTAGAATATAAGACGAGTGCTTGTGAAAGCTGGTATGCGCAACACAGATTCCGATTTCATGCAGACGCGCCGTCCATGAGAGTATTTTCAAGGCATCTTCCGCCGTCTCTTCATCTGGATAATTTGCCAGTAGCTGCTTTCCCAGCATAGTGGCGAGCGATTCGATCCGGTTTGCCTGCGCGGAATCTATGCGATAGCGCTGCATGAATTGCTGCACGGACACTTCACGCATGTCTTCCTGCTGAAACCGACCCAGCAGATCGTACAGAACGCCTTCACGCAATGCACCGGTAGTAACAGCCATACGTGAGATATTCAGTTCGGTAAAAGCAGCCGCCATGATGGCAAACCCGCCAACAATAACTTTTTCACGATCCGGTTGCAGGCCGGATAATCCAAGATTTCTGTTATCCCCGGCCTTGATAAGATGTTCGCGCAATTTATCCAGCCCCGTAGAGGTGATGACATCATGCTCATCACTGTCGTTAAACTGGTTCAAGTTGAGTATGCGTGCCAGTGTGCGCGCCGTTCCGGACGCTCCGTATGTTTCCTGCCAATGCTCAGAGGAAAAGTCCATGGAAATTGCCTGTATCTCGGTTCTGGCGGCAAATTCCGCGCGCTTCATGGCGCTCTTGCTGATTTTTCCGTCTGGGAAAAAACGCTGGCTGTAGTTGATACACCCCATATAAAGGCTTTCGAGTTTGCTGGAATCCAGCCTGCTACCGATGATGAATTCGGTTGATCCGCCGCCAATATCAATTACCAGTCGATTGCTGTCTGAAACGGGCAGGCTGTGCGCCACCCCAAGATAAATCAGCCTGGCTTCCTCGTACCCGGCGATGACTTCAATCGGAAAACCGAGCGTTTGTTCCGCTTTTTTCAGAAAATCAGCCGCATTCCTGGCAACTCGCAAGGAATTTGTGCCAACGACGCGCACAGCATGTTGCGATAATCCACGCAGCCTTTCACCGAATTTTTCCAGGCAGGCCAGTGCGCGCTGTTGTGATGCTTCTTGTAACAGATTGTCTTCGGACAAACCAGCCGCAAGTTGCACCATCTCCTTGAGACTGTCCAGCGGATAGAGCTGCTTGTCTACGACTCTTGCTACCTGTAGGTGGAAACTGTTGGAGCCCAGATCAACTGCTGCCAGGGTTGAGTATTCATGCATAGATCAGATGATGGGATTTTTTGTATTCGGGGGATGTGCCTGCATTACTTATTAATCTCGCGCTCGATCTCGTCAGCGGATGTGTGGCGGACATCCTTGCCTTCTACCATATAAACCACATATTCAGACATATTCTTGGCATGGTCGCCTATCCGTTCTATCGCTTTGGCCACAAACAAAATTTCAATTGCAGTTGAAATTTTACGAGGATCTTCCATCATAAAAGTGATCAATTGCCGGATGATCGAGCGAAACTCTTCGTCTACCGCATCATCCTGACGCACAATTTTGGCCGACACGCTGGAATCCAGGCGAGCAAACGCATCGAGAGCCTTGTTTACCATGTCGATAGTAATGTTGGCGATATGTTTGATTTCAATAAAACGGGGCACTTGCAGGCGATCAACGCTATAGATCATCTTCGTCATTCGGGCAATCTTGGCCGCTTCATCGCCAATTCTTTCCAGATCGGTGATGGTGTTGATGACGGTCATGATCATGCGCAGATCACCAGCAGTTGGTTGGCGGCGTGCAATGATCTGGCAGCTGAGTTCATCGATCTTCACTTGCATGGCATTCACGCGATGATCGTTCTCGATGATTTGTTTAATGGCTTGCTCGTCACCAGTGTGCAGCGTTTCGATCGCGCGTTCGATTTGTTGTACGACAAACCCGCCCATCTGCAAGACGCTGGTACGAACCTCTTCAAGATCGGCATCAAATTTTTTGGAAATATGCTCTTTTGTGATCATGCGAATTGTCCTGGAAAGTACAAGTGGCGAATAATAGTTGAAATTGATGACAGGGCTATTGCAACCGCATCTGACTCAGGGCGTGGCGGCAGGTATCCATGGCGGCAAACGTGGAATGAATCAGTCTATCTGTCGGATATTTTTCATGATGACCGAATAAGTCATTGCACAAAAACAAAATACCAAACCTCTCTAAAAGGTCAATTTTTGTCACAATACCGTGTTCTTCGAAAAAATATTTCCATGTTTTTAGGCGTGCCCTATCTTATATTTTGATGGTTTCAACGCCCTGTTGGGTTCCCAGTAATAATAAATCTGCTCCTCTTCTGGAAAACAGCCCATTGGTGACGACACCGGTGATCTGATTCAGGGTGGTTTCGAGTTCAACCGGATTGATGATATTGAAATTATGGACATCCAGAATCAGATTACCGTTATCGGTTGTAAATCCGACGCGCAGCGCCGGTTGTCCGCCAAGCAGGGTAATTTCACGTGCCACATAGCTGCGTGCCATGGGAATCACTTCGATCGGCAGTGGAAAATTCCCCAATACGTCAACCAGCTTGCTCTTGTCTGCGATGCAGATAAATTTGCGTGCTACTGCTGCCACGATTTTTTCACGGGTCAACGCTCCGCCGCCACCTTTAATCATGTGCAGATGTCGGGTGATCTCATCAGCACCATCCACATAAACCGGCAGATTGTCAACGGCATTCAGATCCACCACCTCAATTCCGTATTTTTTCAACCGTTCTGCCGTCGCTTGTGAACTTGCCACCGCGCCTTCAATCTGGTGCTTGATCCTGGCAAGCGCGTCAATAAAATAATTGGCGGTGGAACCCGTTCCTACGCCGACCAAGCCGCCTTTCGGCACATATTCGATCGCAGCCTGTGCTGCTGCCTGCTTTTGTTCGTCTTGAGTCATATTGATTGTAAAAGTTAGTCTGAAGAGTATTTTTAACAGGTAGTTCCGAAAATTTGGATTGCGGGCGCTCCTTGCCGGAGTTTCTGTTTACCTGTTCCGCCGACAGCTATTGCTGCTCATAAAATGATAACCATATCAGAGCGTATCATAACTTGATATCAGTTTTGTGATTAATCGAGCGGCAATTCTCATTTCAAAAGAACGATATCAGCTGTCGAACAAAACCGGGCTGTCTCGTTTCTCGTTAACTGCCGCACCCCGAATAGGTGCGACAATTTGTCACATTTATTTTCTCCGGAAAGCATGATACGTTGCCAGGGTGGCAAGATGAAGGATTGCTGCATGATTTGCGACATGTTATGTTTTTTAACAAGGGAGAGTAAGAGTATGACTATAAGCAAACTTAAATTGCTTTCAGGCGCAACGGCTGGCGTGTTGCTGATTGGATTAACACAAAATGTGGCAGCGCATACACGTTTAAATGTGCCCACGATGACGGAAGGCACTCGCATTATTAATCATATGATTATTGGCGATAATTGTGCGGAGGGAGACCGTCGCATCATTGGCACATCTGTCGTTTTTCCGGATGGTGTGGATTCAACCATATTGGTGGATGGTCAGCCCCATTCGGGCTCGTTGACAGATTTTCTGTCAAATAACAATGGTATCCAGCTTTTTTTCAACCGCGCAGTATTTGATTTTATGGATGAAAAAGCTGATTCAAATGGTAATGTGGTTGGCTTTTGGGCAGGTGGAGGATCGGGCGTGCCGGGAAATCTTTCGATAGCGACGCCTTTCAGACTGACTGCGGCCAGAATCGAGCCAACTTCTTGTGCCGCAAGTGTAAAACTAACCATATCAATTGCGGATGTTTGTCAAATAACCACAGCAGAACAATTGGGTGGTGATGATGATGGAAACGTTAAACTATGGACACATAATAGCCTTGGTACTCCTTTTGATCGTGCCGGTGAAGCTGATACCGGCCCAGCTCCTTTTACAATTATACGCAATCTGGCAGATAACCCACTGCCCGGCTCGTGCGGAGAAAATGGCGTTGCGGTTGAAATCATTCCATCGGCTGCGCAAATCAACCGCGATATGCCGATAAACTTCAACGGACAGCAAGTGTGGCCATTGCCATAAGGGTGTTTCTGAAAATTCAGAGTTTTAGGCAAGACGAGGCGATCACAAAAAACAGTAACATGGCATATAATTGATAGGTAAGGAGATGTTTTTTGTGAATAACGGCGTGTTGTAATGAAATATGGGTTTTTAGTTTTGCAGCAGAATAAAATGCCGCCTTCTTGAGCGGCATTTTATTGCACCACTATTTTTTCTCTTCGAAAGGATGATGACCAGGCCGGATACGTCGGCACCAGAAAAGATGATATCTGCATAACCAGTTGCTAATTGTCACAAGCAGCTTTCCATTCAATCTCTTCCAGACTTTCGGGTTGCACTGGCCTCCATTCCTGTGGCTGCATATATGAACGGACAAGCTTGCCTCGCTCCATATTCCAGCTGAATAGTTTGAATGCAAGAATTCTGGCATGTTTTCCTCTGCAGTCATACTCACGCCGGATCGTTTTGGATAAAAAATTTACGCCGGAAGCTTTCTGTTTGGTTTTAAAATCAAGCAAAATCCACATCTTGGCCTTGCCCGCAGCCTTGTGAGCAAAAACCAAGTCAGCATAAACAGTATAACCGCCGTCCTGATCACTTTCGCTTATCCTGATCCAGTCAGCCATTGTGCTGGTGCTTGCCAGCATGAGTAGCAAAGTCAATAGTATTTTTTTCATGGTTGATTTTATAGTCCTTTTCTTGAGGTGATACCATCTGTGGTGAAATCGGCCAGATATGCCGGTTCAGACCGGTTGCTGCGCCATTAATGCCGTAATCAGCCGGGATTCAATGGTTTGATATTGATTGTTGTTGTCTCTGGCATGGGACGGGCGGCTCCATGCCGGATTTTGTCGCAGAATGCTGATGATTTCTCGCCAGCCTTCAGGTAGATGCTCCGGCGCTGACGACGAATCGACTTGCTCTACATGCGTGGCGGCATGACCACGATGCATCAATTTATTCAGTAATTGCTGCTGGCGCCTGTACAAAATCTGCAAGGTATTCTCATCTGCGCATAACCAGCTGGTTCCCTGAATTTTTGCTTGAATTTCCTTACCATAACGGCGGAATGTAGACCACCCCGTCCCCGCCAGCGCGCCCAGCAAACTGGCGGCACCCAGACTTAATCCGCCGACCATTAAATCAATTCCGGCACCAGCGGCCGCACCCTTGAGTGCGGAGCTGCCAACATCCAGGCCGTAAGTTTTCAGCACGCCGGGGGCAAACAGATCGAGCTGCCAGTAGCCATCCTGTATGGGAATGTTTTGTAGCGCGACATCCTGCTGGGTGAAATCAAAGATTGCCAGCAAATCAAGCAGGCAGTCCTGCTCTGCCTGCCGAATGGCGGCCTGCAATTTCTGCGTGGCGAATTTTGCAGTACCACCGTGGTCGCCCGGATCAACGTTTTGCCGATAGCATGCTGCTGTTACTATCAGTGTCACAATCCGCCTGGCAGCAGATTGACAGAGCTTCCGCCATACCTCCGCACGAAAATCGATCAGACGCTGCAACGGCTGATAGTAGTCCTCTGCGAGACTCTGGATTTTCTGATAGAGCCGTTTTTCTGCTTCAAAGGCAAAGGCGACCGTATCGAGTTCAAGTGACGCATGTATATTAAACTCAGCAAGCTTCCGCCGCCATTTGCCGAGATCGGCGCGATGCGCCTCGATAAAATTGAAGACCGGAATGATGGGTTTCAGGGTTTTGCTGAGCAGTTCAAGTTCGACGAGATATTTTTCCAGTATGGGTTCGCGCACATCGATAACATACAACAGGATATCACTGCGTAAAATCTGCCGGATAACCTTCGCCTCCTGTTCCAGGGGGTCGTTGGGCGTGATCTGTTCAGTAAAATCGGTCAGTATTGTTGTCTGTATCGCATTTTTCTTGCTGGCGGCCATTCTGGTCAGCTTTTCACGCAGGGCGTAGATATCTTCAATCCCTGGGGTATCGTACAGATTAAAAATAGCCTCTTGCCCCGCAAAGATGGTTGTCCGTTCCACATGACGGGTCGTGCCGGCGGCATCCTCGATGCTGCCAAATGCAGTGCTGCGTAATATGGTGCGAATGAGCGAGGTTTTACCGGTATTGGTATGGCCTACTACTGCAATATTGAGTAACGATGCTTTCTGGTCAGTCGCTGGCCTGGTCGTGTTCATTTTAGGTTCAAGTAATTATGGGCGTCTCTAAAAATTCAGAGTTTTAAACAAGACGAGGCAAGAACAAAAAATATTGACGCGGCATATAGTTGATATTAAAGGAGATGTTTATTATGAATAACGACGTATTGTAACGAAATATGGATTTTCAGAGATGCCCTTATGCTAGGGTCTGTTGACGTTTCAGAAATAGATATTTAAAAACAATCGCTTACAATTGTGAGAATAAATCGTAACCCACTGATACCGCAAGTGTTTTTATCAAACGTCAACAGACCCTAGTGAGTGATGACGTGTTCCGCAGGAATATCACATGCCTGCGCCAATCTGAACCACGCCAGTTTTCGCGACTCAGTGACCGGTTCTGCGGTTTCGCTGTCCAGGAGCAACAACCACGTCGGGCCGGATGTGGCTGCGACCAGCTCACTGATCATGCGCTGCACGCCTCGATCAGGCAGCCGGTAAGCCGCAACGCCAATCAGCAGTGGTTGTCTGCCTTTCTTGATGTTAGCGATCATTTGGTGAAAACCGGCCTGATCAAGAATATTTTGTTGATCATTCACCCCTGCCGGCCAACGTGCGCGATCATCGAGTTCAATGCCTACCACCATGGCTTTGGGTGGGATATCCTTGCTGCGACCACTTGCAACCAGTACAGCACGATCACTGGCAAGCCCAGGGTCTGCATCAATTACGCTGGTATCGGGGTCGTTTTTCAGCAGGCTTTGTCGTAGATTGACGTAATATGGCAGGTACAAATCCAACTGATAGCGCCGCTCCGATAACGTTAGCATCAACGATGCAACCACCGTTAATAGCAGGCGTGGCAGCAATCCATAAATAATCAACGCGCCCAGTAGAAATTTTGCCCACGCTTCCCTGGTTGCGGCATCCTGTATGATAACGCCTGTAGAGTCAACGCGGCTTGCCATGATCTGCTGATTATCAGGCTGCACCATGCCCATAAACTCCATGGGTGTCGCCAGTAACTGCGTTAATCCGGGCAGGGCATTTTCTGGCAGGAGTGTTGTTCCCCAAATAAAATCATACTGTTTTGCCATCATCAGCAAAATCAACATCGCGATACCAGCCAGCAGGTAACTCAGCCAAAACTGGTGCGTGAGCAAACTGAATCGCCATTTTCCAACCTTGCCGCTGAGACAGGTTTCCCACCAGCCACGCGCCGCGCTCGCAGCCAATGGATCATTCTCTTTTTCTTTCAGCCGGGCAGGCAGCCAACTGGCTAATTGTGCGGCAATACCGATATTTAATCCGTGAATATTGAATACCATGCCAGCCAGCCACAACAGCATTGACAGAAAGTTGAAACCAAGCAGTACCGTGAGCAACCAGTAAATATTTAAGGTGGCGGCCACATCCACTGCTTCGAAGGCAGCGAAACCACCAAGCAGAACGGCGATTGCCAGAATAATCCGGTAGGCACGCTGAAACAATTTCTCTGGCTGCTGTAAGCGACTGTTCAATGCGTTATCCTGAATCAGGCGGTGCGCGCGAACCATCAGCCGTTCATAAAAAACATCCAGACTGAACTGGTTGGAAGCTTGCGGCGCCATATCCATAATACTGGCATATGAAATTGCCTGTTTCTGGCTGGTTTCGATCAGCCGCAATTGCTCAAGACGAACCAGCCCATTGAAATCGTGATTCTTGCCTGCCATCATAATTGGTATAGCATGATTGGGAGGTTCAAGAAAATTGAAACATCAAAACACATGAAAGCCGGTTGGCGGGAAAGTTACCGAAAAGAGACGCGGGCATGGCAAGCATATAATCGAAGATAATCCACAAATGACACTCTATAAAAGAAACAATAATTCAATCGTGACCAAACCTGTTGCAATACTCAGATTTTTTTCAATCGAGGGGCCGGGTCATTTTGCCACATTTCTTGACCGGCATGACATTCCCTGGACGTTGATCCGGCTGGATGAGGGCGATATGATTCCGGACAGCCTGGCTGATTATAGCGGCCTGGCGTTGATGGGCGGCCCCATGAGCGTTCATGATGATTTGCCCTGGATAGCGCCTTTACTGCAGCTGATCAAACAAGCCATTGCATTTGATGTTCCGGTTCTGGGAAGCTGTCTCGGTGGGCAGTTGCTGGCAACCGCGCTCGGCGGACAAGTAAGCAACAACCCGGTTAAAGAACTGGGATGGGGATGGGTGAAGGCAATCGATTCTACGATCGCACGAAACTGGTTGGGGGATATCGCCGGATTCGAGGCATTCCACTGGCACGGTGAAACATTCAGCCTGCCGCAGGGCGCAACCTGCTTGTTCTCTGGCACGTATTGCGCTAATCAGGCTTTCGTCACTGGCAAGCATCTCGGATTGCAATGCCACGTCGAAATGACGCCATCCATGATTAAAGAGTGGTGCAACGTCAATGCAGAAGAGCTGCGATTGAATCAGGATAGTCCTGCGGTACAAGCCATTGATGAAATTCAGGTAAATCTGCATCGACGTGTGTCGGCACTACAAGCGGTCGCAGATCGGATGTATCGGAAATGGATAAATTCCATATGAGCGGTTCCAAAAATTCAGAGTTTCAAACAAGACGAGGCGAAAACAAAAAATATTGACGCGGCATATTATGCCCGTGGTCTCTGTTTTGGCTTAAAATTCTGAAAAAGTCGGCGTTCGTTCTCAATCTTGAGCGCATCGACCATGTCTTGCAGGCACCTGAAACCTGTAGGGCAGGTTAACGCTTTTATATGTTATCTCCTGAGGAATTGCCTTGTCTGATCTGCATCTCCAACTCCATACGTCCCGGCAGCTGACCTGGCTGATGCTGATGGCTCACGGGTTTGCCGCTGTGGTATTTCTGCCCATGACGCTGAATTATCCGGTTGTGATTACTGTTTGCGCGATACTGCTGCTGACGCTCAGCCTGGTCTATTACTTGCAGCGCTATGCCTGGCTGCTATCGGCGCAATCCATTGTATCTTTGCATTTAACTGCCAGAACCACCTGCCAGGTGCGCCTGTTATCGAATGATTGTCTGGATTGCGCCATCGATGTGGGCACGACTTTCGTTGCCCCCTATCTGACGGTGCTGAGTCTGAAAACCAATCGCATCTTCAGGCGCCGCACGGTTGTTATTCTGCCGGATAGCGTTGATCCGGAATCTTTCAGGCAGTTGCGCGTATGGCTGCGCTGGAAGTAATGATGCGTTATTCTGTCAGTCAGTTAAACATCAGGAGTGATTGAATCATGAAATTTGATGTTGTCGTAATCGGTGGCGGTCTGGTGGGAGCAAGCCTGCTGGCCGCGTTGCAGGACAGTGGCCTAAAACTGGCGATCGTCGAGGCGAAACCGCCTGCGCCGCTCCCAAATGACGATAGCTGGGATAGCAGAATCTACGCTATCAGCCCCGGCAGCGCGAATTTTCTACAAAAAATTGGGGTCTGGCAGCAGCAGCCGCCCGAGCGTATTACCCCGGTTTATAAAATGCTGGTACATGGAGATGATCAGACATCGAGGCTCGAATTCAGCGCTTATGAGAGTGGCGTGGCCGAACTGGCCTTCATTATCGAGAACCGGCAGCTACAGCATGTTCTCTGGGAGAAACTGGCCACCGCTGCCCAACAACGGGTATCTATTTTTTGTCCGGCGCAATGCGCGGCGATCGAGTGGCATCATTCACATGCCGAGATAATGTTAACGGATGGAACCTGTCTGCAGACCTCGCTGGTGGTGGGCGCGGACGGCGTCAACTCATGGGTTCGCGAACAGGCGGGTATCCGCTGCGAGCGGCAACCCTATTTTCAGACGGGGGTTGTGGCTAACTTTGAGACGGAAGCGCCGCATCATCATCTGGCGTATCAATGGTTCCGGCGCGATGGTGTTCTTGCCCTGCTGCCGTTGCCTGGAAAACGTGTCTCGATGGTTTGGTCAGCCAATCAATCCAGGGCGGAAACCTTACTCGGATTGTCCGGCCAGGCATTATGCGAGCAGGTCGCGCTCGCGTCGAATGGTGCGTTGGGAGCGTTGTCGCTTATCACGGCGGCAGCTGGGTTTCCATTGAATGCCGTTCGAGTGGAATCGCAAATCCAGCCCAGGCTGGTATTGATTGGTGATGCTGCGCATGGTATTCATCCGCTGGCAGGGCAGGGCGTCAACCTGGGATTGCGCGATGCGCGCGAACTCGCCGGACTGCTGGAGCAGTTTGCCGGACTGGGTGATTGCGGTGAATATCGAATGCTGCAGCACTACGCGCGCAGCCGCCAACAGGATATTGCCACGATGGGATGGGTGACGGATGGATTGCAGAAACTTTTTGATAGTGACGAAGCAACCATCATCCGACTGAGAAACCTGGGTTTTGAAATGACCAATCGGTTACCATTATTAAAAAATGCGCTGATGCAGCATGCGTTGAACTGATATGTTCGGCATATACTGCGTCAACGCTTTTTGTTTGTTTTATGTTGCCTTGCCCGATATTACCCGGAGAAATTTCATGTCATTGCTATTGCGTTTGTTTGTCCTGATTGTTTTGCTGATCAGTGGGTCAGCGATTGCCGAAGAATCCGATTTAAGAAAAGCCCTGCAGGCGCATTTTCCTGACGGCGAAATCGAGAGCCTGACCCAGACGCCCTATCAGGGGCTGTACGAGGTCGTTATCGGTGGAGAGGTTTTTTATACGGATGAAAAAGCCGATTATTTTTTCATGGGGCATATTGTCGATACCAAAACCCGCAGCAGCCTTACCAGTGAGCGCATGCAGCAAATTCGCGACGCGCGCCGTATCGCAATCGATTCCCTGCCGCTGCAGCACGCTCTGAAAACCGTAAAGGGTAAAGGAGAGCGCAGTTTGATCGTCTATTCCGACCCGAATTGCCCTTATTGCAAGAAACTGGAGGAAGAGCTGGTGCAAGCCGAGAACGTCACCATTCACACCTTGGTATACCCGATTCTGAATGGTTCGATGGATACCGCTACGGCGATCTGGTGCGCGCCGGATCGCGTCAAGGCATGGGATGATTTCATGCTCAGGGCAATCAAGCCTAAAGCCGGGGAATGTGAAACGCCGTTGATGACTATTTTGCAATCTGGTCAACAGCATCGCGTCACCGGCACGCCAACCCTGATTTTTGCCGATGGTTCGATGGTTTCCGGGCTGATTCCACTGGCAGAAATCGAAAAGCGGCTTGATCAACCGCCAGCCAAGGCCAAATAGAAAATTACGCCTGGCTGTTTTTCTGTTTCCCGTCGGACGATGACGGCGGGCTGAAAGGCGCTATCGAATCGTTCCTGGTCGAGCAGCCAGTGACACTCCGCTGCCAGGCGGGCGCATCCTTTTGCGACCTGCATATATCACAATATACAAAACCAGCAGCATAGCGGTACTCCAGGCAGCGGCAGCAAGTATCAACAAATTTTCTCTGTACTCGAAAAAATCGGCGCTGATGCGCGCAATGGCGGCCAGCGACATCAGGAAAGTGATGGTCATGATCAGCGAAATTCGTGAGGGATACTGTTTGACATGCAACAGTGTGACACGCACAATCACATTGACGGAAAGTGTGCCGAGCGCACCGACCGTGATGGCGTGAATAATGGCACTGAAGTGCTCTCCCCCGTTTAATTTTACCCATCCCAACAACACCAGCCCCAGTGCCAACCAGGCGTAACCCAACCCGAGGCAGATAAGGTCCGGACGCGCCAGGCAATGCCACAGTTGCCAGCGCAGCAGGCGAATACCAGCCAGCACTCCCGCCACAATCAGCAACATACCGGCCAGTGGCGTGATAACGTGCGTCAATAAAACAGCTGCCAGAACCGTTATGATCAAGCCACCTTCAATGCGGGGTTGCACTCTGGCTTCCAGCGCCATGCCCTGACGATAAAATTCACCGGCAACAGCAGGTGCGAGCATTCTCCCGCCCATGAACAGCATCAACAGCGCGAATAGATGTACACTTTCATCCAGCAGATATCGGTGCCATTCGTCTGCAGGTATCTGTCCAACAACCCTGGTAACAATGGCTGCAACGCATATCAGGCCAAGCAGTGGCGCCAGCAGGCGATTACGCCATTTTTTTGCCACCCATAAACGTGGCAGTAATCGCCAAGCCAATAAAATGGCAAAACCGGCATTGCTGGCCAGACTAAGCCATGCCCAGTCACCTGTCAGCGCAATCAGCGTGCTTGTCCGCGCCCCGATCCATAAACCCAGCAGCAGTAACAGATGCCAGGCTGGCATTGGTCCCAGCAGATAGCCTGCAATCAACGCCAGTGCATACCCAAATAACATCTCATATGCATGCATGCCCGGAACAGCCAGAATGGCAGACCCGATACCTGCCCTGGCAAACAATGTCATCGGCACAATCAACAGTGCATAAATACAGGCCGCCATAAAAAACCACTGATGTGCATAAACCTTTTGCTGCCAGTAAGGCTGGTTATTGTCACTCATGGTTGCCGTGAGGCGCACTTGATACTTCGGGCGGATTTCATGTTTGCGCTTGTGTAATCTGACTGTTTGCCGGCACACTTTTCGTGAGCCAGACATTCCCGCCTATCGTCGAGCCGCAGCCGATGGTAATTCGACCCAGAATAGTCGCGCCAGCATAGATAACGACATCATCCTCGACGATTGGATGACGAGCAATCCCCTTGACAAGCGCGCCATGCTCATCTACCGGAAAGCGTTTCGCTCCCAGGGTTACGGCCTGATAAAGGCGCACGTTATTGCCGATGATTGCCGTTTCTCCAATCACAACGCCGGTACCATGATCTATAAAGAAGCTTCTGCCAATCTGTGCGCCGGGATGAATTTCTATACCCGTCAATGAATGGGCTATTTCGGAAATCATACGTGCGATCAGCGGTGTGCCCAATTGATAAAGCTCATGCGCCAGACGATAATAAGTAATGGCAGCGATACCGGGATAGCACACCAATACTTCGTCGATGCAGTGCGCGGCGGGATCGCCGACATAAGCCGCCATGATATCGTCATCGAGCAGGCTGCGAATCTGTGGCAAGCGCTTGGCAAATGCCTGGGTAATCATTACTGAACGCGCATGATCTTCCTGGCTCAGGATCTCCGTCCCTGCGTTGAAATGCAGCTCGTGCTGAATTTGCACCAGCAAGGTACGCAAGGTTGAGTTCAAAATGTAGCCTACGTAATGATCGACCCCTTCGACCGATAAATCAGCCGGCCCCAGGCGATTGGGAAACAATGCCGTGCGCAACCCCTCGGCGATAGTGGCAATTACCTTGCGCGAAGGCAGCCTTGGCGGTCTGGTGTGCCCCTGTCGCTTTTCGAGCGAGGCCATGCGTACTGCATTCAGTTCCGCGACGACTTCGTCGGTTTCCAGATGAGTGCTTTTTAACAACAAATCATTTGTACCAATATCATCCACCACAACACTCTCCCATATGATCACCCTTGTTCGTTGAATTATTGCAAGGGCACCTCTAAAAATTCATATTTCGTCACAATACGTCGTTGTTCACAAAAAATGTTTCCTTACATATCAATCATATGCTGCGTCAACATTTTTTGTTCTCGCCTTGTCTTGTTTAAAACTCTGATTTTTTAGAGATGCCCGCAAGACATGAGCAGGTTATTGTACCTGTCATTGCCAGGTTTGCTATTATCTGTGGATTGCATATCTAACACCTGACTACAGGCAACCATATGAATCCATACCTGGTTTGTGGCGATATCGGCGGGACCAAAACCCTGCTGCGTGCGTCGGTTACAAGCAACAATACCTCCGCGCCCTATCTCGAACGATACTATGACAGTCTCAGTTATGATGATTTCGATACCATTCTCGATGATTTCCTGCAGGATCTGCCAGCTGCACCGAAAGTTGTCTGTCTGGCGATCGCCGGACCCGTCATTGATCAGCAGGTAGCCCTGACCAATCTGAACTGGCATATTGGCGCGCAACATATCAAAAGCAGATTTTCAATACCTGCCATCAGAATTATGAATGATTTTGAGGCGGTTGCTTACTCGATCGAGGCGCTCTCCACGGATAATCTGGTCACTTTGCAGGCTGGCAGCCGGCAATCCGCCACAGCCAGCGTAGTGCTGGGTGCTGGTACCGGCATGGGAGTGGCCTGGCTGGTAACCTGTGCCAACCGAACCACCGTACTCGCCACCGAAGCAGGACATATCGACTTCGCACCTGCCAATACATTTCAAATTGCGCTGCTCGATTACCTTGGGCTGCGCTATGGGCATGTATCGATTGAGAGGATTCTGTCCGGGCAGGGGCTGGTGGACCTCTTCAATTTTTTGCAGCAATATTCACCGGAATCCGGACAAACCGGGAATAAGCAACTTGTTGCAAACAACGCGGCAATGGTCACCCGTCTGGCATTCGAGCAGCAACACCCAGCCGCCTTGCAAACGCTCGAACACTTTAGTGAAATTTATGGCGCTTACGCCGGTAATCTCGCGCTGGCAGGACTATGTCACAGCGGAGTTTATATTGCGGGAGGAATCGCGCCACGCATTTTGCAAATCTTGCAGCAACCCGGCTTTATCCGTGCTTTTCAAAATAAAGGACGATTCAGCGCATTGATGCAAACCATCCCGGTCCATGTGATTGTCAATGACAAGGCTGGTCTGCTGGGTGCCGAATTAATAGCTCACCGAATGCTGCAAGCCGCAGCGGATGTCAATGCCAGTCATCAATAAACTGATAACCATATGGAAAACTACGAAACCCTGATGGCAACCCTCGCGCTCACCATGGGAGCCTCCTGGGCGAGCGGCATCAATTTGTACGCAGTATTACTGGTGCTTGGTCTGGGGGCGGTTACCGGTAATGTCACCCTTCCAGGCGAGTTGGCAGTTGTGGAAAACCCCTGGGTCATTGGCGCGGCAGCAGTCATGTATCTGGTTGAATTTTTTGCCGACAAGGTTCCTGGATTCGATAGCGTATGGGATGCCATTCATACCTTTGTGCGTATCCCGGCTGGCGCCTTGCTGGCGGCGGGAGCGGTTGGTGATGTTTCCGCCGGCATGGAAATTGCTGCCGGTATTGTTGGCGGCGGTGCTGCTGCTGCCAGCCACGCAACCAAGGCAGGCGCGCGCATCATGATCAATACCTCGCCCGAACCGGTGACCAACTGGACCGCTTCAATCAGCGAAGATTTTCTGGTGCTGGGCGGCCTATGGGCAGCATTGAATCATCCACTGGTTTTTCTGGGATTGTTCGCCGTGTTCATCGGCTTGACTATCTGGCTATTGCCTAAATTATGGAGACTGATCGGATCACTGCTTAAAAAACTGCCTCGATTCACCAGACCCACTGAATCAGCCTCCGCACCCGTCGACCGTGAAAAGGGATAATCAGCATGCCCTGTCAGACCGGCTTTTGATCATGTTATGATAGTCGGGTATCTCTCGAATCAACTCCCCATCTCATCGCCAGATTAAGATTATGATAAAACCAGAGGAAGTTGCGCAATATCTGCAAGATCATCCTGATTTTTTTGCAGAGCATCCCACCGTGCTGGATGCCATTCATCTGTCACACCTTGATGAACATGCCGATGATGACCGTGTCATCTCGATTACCCAGCGGCAGGTGATGATGTTGCGCAAGAAAAACGAGCTGCTGCAGGACAGGTTGCTGGCATTGATCGATATTGGCGAACAAAATGATGCCATTGGTGAAAAAATGCACCGCCTGGTGGTGGCGCTACTGGGATTCAATTCCCTGGGGGAGATGCTGCATGGGTTACAGTATCACTTATGCGAGGACTTCTCCATTCCGCATGTTGCCTTGCGGCTATGGCAAACAGAAGATCTCGATCCGCCACTTCCCGCTTCGGTGGTTGACACTGTCAGCGACCAGTTGCGTATCGTTACCGCCGGATTATTGCATCCGCGCTGTGGCACGGAAGTTGACGATGAAATCAGGCAATGGTTTGGAAACGACGCACACTATCTGCAATCATTCGCGCTCATTCCCCTGAAAAAAACGCAGCACTTTGGCCTGCTGGTGCTGAGCAGCCCCGAATTGGAACGGTTTTATCCAGACATGGGAACACTTTATCTGACACGTCTCGGCGAACTGGCAAGCAGTTCTGTCATCCGGCTTATGCGGCAACCTATCGAGATGCCCAGCGGCACGGATGAATCCATTGCATGACAAGCAGGAAACCACGCTGCCGCCGATTATCACGAAGTATCTGACCTATCTTGGCGATATTCGCAGACTGGCCACGCTGACACTGGTCAGTTACCGGCACGATCTGGCAACCCTGGCGCGTCTTGCCGCGCAGAAACAGTCAAATAGCACGTTGCCACCCGACGATCTTTTAACGCAACTGCAAGCACCCGATATTCGCTATTTCATAGTGCGGTTGCATAGCAGCGGATTATCCGGCAGGAGCCTGGCAAGAATGCTCTCGTCCTGGCGTGGATTTTACCGTTACCTGATACGCTATCACCACCATACCGATGACCCTTGCCAAAGCATCCGTGTGCCAAAGTCAGCCCGAAAACTGCCAAATGCGCTTTCGCCTGATGAAGCCGCCCAACTATTAACATTCAAGCCAACCGACCCACTGGCAGTCCGTGATCTGGCAATGTTTGAATTATTTTATGGCTCGGGACTGCGGCTGGTGGAACTTGCCGGCCTGCAACCGGCAGACATCGATTTCAATCAGGGAATGGCACGTATCACCGGAAAAGGAAGCAAAACACGGCTTGTGCCGGTTGGCAGACAGGCGTTGCAGGCATTGGAAACCTGGTTGCCGATTCGCGCCACCATGTTAACGCCTGGCGAAACAGCCCTGTTTTTATCACGGCGCGGACATCGCATCCATACACGCACCATCGCCATGCGCCTGAAACAACGCGCTCTGTTACAGGGGCTCGATATTAACGTACATCCGCATGCGCTCCGGCATTCGTTTGCTTCCCACTTGCTGCAATCGAGCGGCGATCTGCGTGCAGTGCAGGAAATGCTTGGCCATGCCAGCATCCGCAGCACGCAGGTTTATACCCATCTGGATTTTCAGCATTTGGCTAAAACCTATGATCAGGCACACCCACGTGCCAGAAAAAAGTGACGAACAGGCTGCTACGCTACTGTCTCTGAACTCGCCCCGTTCAAGGCGCGGGCTGTGCCGCCTGACTGGCGAAGTTTGCCAAGGCACGGGCAATATTCGCAAGCATTTCCTCAAGTCCCTGAATATTATGGCGGGCACCAATAAACTGCGGATCGTTGTAAGTGATGAAGACTTTGCCCTGCCGGTCTTCCCAGATCAGAAACTTCAGCGGCAGATCAATGCCGATCGTCTGCCGGTTTTGCATCAACCGGGTGCCGACAGTCGGATTGCCGAATATCAGGAGTTGCGTCGGACGCAGGCGTCGTTGATGTGCGGTCTCGGCAATCGCCTGATGGTCGATGGTCGGCAAGACGCCAAATCCGGATTCCATGAGCAAGGTGCGCAACGTGATGGCCGTAGCTTCGACCGATTGGCGACCTTCAACGCTCACCAGGCCATCTTCGACCGGACCGAATCGGCTCAATCGCTCAGTCACCTGGCGCAGGAGCTGATCGCGCGGCACAATCCCATGCCGATCGGCGAGATATCCCGACGAGTTATAACTCAATTGAATCTCCCCGGACGCGTCCTCCCAGACAAGAATCTTCTGTGGCAGATCGAGGGCGATGGTCTGGCTCCGCTGAATAAGGCGTGTGTCGAGCTTTGGATCGGTGAACAGGATGACGGTGGTCGGGCGCAGCGGCAAAGACAGCTCCGCCGCTGCCGCCGCGTGATCGATGACACGGACAATGCGCATTCCCTTGGCTTTAAGTGCGGCAGTAATCCGCGCAACCTCCTCCGTTACCGTTGCCGCATCTTGAAGGTTGAAGGGCGAGTCAACCGCATCGCTCGCTGTGGCCATGGGCATTGACCCATAAAAAACTGACAATACAAAAGCGATGAGTAATTTTCGAGCGTTATTCATGGTCATTCTCCTAAAGGGTTAACAAGCTGGGGTTATATGCAGCAAGCATCTGCCATGTTAATCACTTTCTACTGACAACCTCAACTGTTTTTCTGCTTTTCACCTGATGCAGAAGGCGGGCTGAAGGGTTCCATTGGGATCGTGCGGTAATGGACGGACAGTATGTCCAGTTCCTCAACGCCGCCGGGCGTGCGTAGCGTGACCGTATCGCCTTCCTGCGCGGAGAGGAAGGCGCGGGCGACCGGTGATATCCAGCTGATATAACCTTTGAACGGATCGATTTCATCCACTCCCACGATCGAAACCATTTTTTCTTCACCGGCCTGATTGGAAAAACACACCGTCGCCCCAAAAAAGATGCGGTGATGGTCGTCGCGTGGCGCGGCCGGATCAACCACTTCCGCGCAATCCAGCCGTTTTGACAAAAAACGCAAGCGGCGATCGATCTCTCGCAGCCGCTTTTTGCCATAGATATAATCACCATTTTCGGAGCGATCCCCATTACCGGCTGCCCAGGAGACGATTGCCGTCACCTCGGGGCGTTCCCGGTCGAGTAGCCAGCGATATTCCGCCGCCAGGCGGGCGTACCCATTCGGCGTCATGTAATTTTTGCCACCAGGTGGCAGCGGTAATACAACATCCTCATCGCCGTCATCCGGCTGGTCGGATTCCCTGATAAAGGCCTTGTTCATGAAGGAAACTGGAGGTAGGTCATGATTTGTAAAGTTAATGTAGGTCCGGTTAGGACGCATGTTGTTTAAACCTGAAAGCAGTCTTCAGGTTTAATCGAATGGTACATTGATGTTTTCCAAAGCGGGGGAAATATGTCCCACTACCGACGCGCATTCATACCGGGAGGCACCTGGTTTTTCACAGTGAATCTGCTGCAGCGGCATCACAACGACTTGCTCGTTCGTGAAATTGACTTGCTGCGCGAAACGGTGAAACGGGTGCGTAAACGCTACCCTTTTCAAATCGATGCCTGGGTGGTGTTGCCGGAGCATTTGCATTGCGTGTGGACCTTGCCGCCCGGCGATGCCGATTTCAGTACGCGGTAGCGTTTGATCAAAAGCGCGTTTTCGCGCGCATTACCCAGAATCGAATACCGGTCGAATGTTCGCAAGGTGGCCGGGGAGCGTGGCATATAGCAACGGCGGTATTGGAAGCATTTCATCCGTGACGATACCGATTATCAACGCCATGTGGATGATGTGCATCCTTTGAAGCATGGTTACGTCAGGCGTGTGGCCGATTGGCCGTATTCCACATTCCATCTATATGTTGCGAGCGGTATTTATCCGATGGGTTGGTGCGGCGACGCCGGCGCCACGGTTGGCGGTGGTGTGTGATGGGGCGATGCAATGACCGGGAATGGCAAAAATGCGTAGGCCCGATTACGCTACTAATCGGGCCTACGCGGGCTGATTACATTAGCAGATTTTGCCTGCGCCACTTGCAGCAGCCAGACATCCGCCACCCACTGCCCAACTTATTCCGCCTGTGCCGGGTGTTAGAGTGGGGGTTAGTACATAAGTATCAGCAGCAGCCAAACCCTGACCGGCGAGAGGTGTGGCTGTTATTACGCCACCTCCGCCTATTGTTACTGAAGTTACAATTCCTTGCTGGCCAACGTCATTGGGAACTTCTACGGTGTTACGTGCACCTGTCGCGGGAACAGTAATAGCTCCGCCAACCAGGCAGTTCCCGGATTGAACGCATAATTCGACAGCTGTCTTGATTGGCGATGTTGCGTTAACAACTTCAGTGAATCTGGCCTTTGCCGTATAGTTCTGATATGCCGGAATAGCCACTGCCGCCAAAATACCAATGATCGCGACGACGATCATCAACTCGATTAAGGTAAAACCTTTTTGATTGACTTGCATGGGTGTTTCTCCTCTCTGGGTGTAAAAAAATGGATTTGTGTGAATTGATTTGCAATATTACCTGTTGCAGGGGTGGTTACGGCAGGTTGTTTTTAAACTTTAGTGTTTTTTGAACATGCGCTTGAAGGCATGAAAATCCGGAGCAGAACTCGTACGCTTTCCGTTGGTTTTGCCGGGGGCAGGGTGTTCGTTCCGGTCGGGGTGTTTATCGCAAGGCGTGGGGCGGTTACTGAAGCTGGCTTCGGGGTTTGATGCCTAGGGTTTTGATTTTTCGGTAGAGATGGGTTCTTTCGAGCCCCGCGCGTTCAGCCACGCGCGTCATGTTCCCGCCTTCCTGTTCGATCAGTTTCTCAAAATAGGTTTTTTCAAAGATGTCGCGCGCTTCGCGTAATGTGATGTTCAACGGAATGTCCGAGACAACGTCCATTTCATGCGGGGAAAAGGCCAATGTCTGCTGGACCGAATCCGCAGAAATTTCATTCTGTGTGCAGGTGATCGCCAGGGAATGCACAACGCTGGTCAATTGCGCGAGATTGCCTGGCCATTCATGGTTGCGCAGGATATTGAGCGCGGCGGTGTTGAATTGCAGCATGGGCACCTCGCCAGATTCGATCAGCGCGGAGAGCATGTGATTGGCAATTTCGGGGATGTCTTCCCGGTGGAGTTTCAGGGAAGGAACGGGAATCGTCAGGCTGCTTAATATTTCAAACAGTTTCGGCTGGAACAACCCCTGGGCGGTCAGTTCGGCCAGTGCGCGTGCGGTGGCGCAAACCAGACGCACATTATAGTGTTCGAGTTTTCCAAGAGCCAGCAGCAGGCCCTTTTGTTCGAGCTTGTTCAGGTCGCCTGTTTCTCCAATAAACAGCAATCCTCCGCGAGCCTTTTCCAAAAGCTCCAATGGACGCTCGGCCAGTAATGTGGGAGATTCCGGTTCCACCCAGGCAGTGTTGACCCGGTGCAGAAAGCGCGCGCAATATTCAAACCCGACGCCGGGTTCTCCGGTGAGGAGGACGGGTACTTTGAGATTCTGTACTTGCTCCAGCTTTTTTCTGAGCGCCATGATCAGCGGGCTGCGGCCAAGATTAGCCAGAGAAAAAGCTGAAAATGAAGGATGTTGCGCGCCACGCAACACCTGCCCCACTGTGCTGAGCAGTTTCTGGAGCGGAATGGGTTTTTCCAGGTAACCAACCGCGCCGATCCGGGTTGCCTCGACGGCGGTCTCGATCGTGCCATGCCCTGACATGATGACGACGGGCATGGTGAGCGCGCCATTGTTTGCCCATTCTTTCAGCAGCGTAATGCCATCGGTATCAGGCATCCAGATATCCAGCAGTACCAGATCCGGGCGTAATTGGTTGCGGCAGGCTCTGGCTTCTTCCGCATTCTCGGCAAGCATGACGTTATAGCCTTCGTCGCCAAGAATTTCGGATAACAATTCCCGGATGCCCAGTTCGTCATCCACAACGAGAATGGTGTTGTTAGCCATTAATTGTTACACCTTGTAATTTAATCGTCATGTTTTAAATGAACTCGGATGATTTGATTTTGATTTTATCATTGTTTATGGCGGATTTCTGTGCGGGACTTGCGGGAAATTATGCCGGGATTTCGGAAAATTGCGGATTATCGGCAATCATGGCGGGTAATGTAATCAACACTTGCGCGCCGTGAGGCTGGATATTCCTGACGTGGATGATGCCGTTGTGCTCATCCACGATTTTTTTGACGATGGGCAGGCCAAGTCCGGTTCCTTTGGGTTTGGTGGTGATATAGGGTTCAAAAACATTTGCTTCGATAGATTCGGGAAACCCCATGCCATTATCGGTGATACTCAGCAGAACGCTGTTTTTGCCGGATTCCGTGCGCACCCATATCATGGGGTCATCGATTGCGCTGATGGCATCCTGTGAGTTTTGCAACAGATTGTGCAGCACCTGGCGTAATCTGGCCGGATCGCCCTTGATGGGCTGGAGATCCGACGCAAGCTGCATTTCGATCTGTGGAGGACGCGTGTTATTTTCCGGATTGATCGTTGTTTGATAGAGCGCCAGCACTTCCCTGATCAACCGGTTGAGGTCTGTCTGATAGAGTTCGAGTTCTGGTGTTCGCGCATAATCCCTGAATTCATTGACCATTTTCTTGAGTGCTTCGACCTGTTCAACAATGGTCGTGGTGGAGCGTTTCAGAATTCTCGCATCCGTTTCGTCGAGCTTGTTCAGCAGTTTGTGTTGCAGCCGTTCTGCCGAGAGCTGGATGGGCGTCAGAGGGTTTTTGATTTCATGCGCGAGACGCCGCGCGACTTCTCCCCAGGCAACGGTACGCTGCACTTGCAACAAACCGGTGATGTCATCAAACACCACCACGCCGCCCCGCGATGATGTTTGCGGCAGACGCGAGCCGCGCAGCAGTAATATTTGTTCTTTGTTGGCGGTTGAATGTATGACCTGACGCTGCCACTCTTCCGCTTCTTCCGAGGCAAACCCGATCCGGATTTCCTTGGCCAGCAGTTTCAGCCTGGGTTCCTGCGCAATACATTCCTCAACGGTGAGCCCTTCAAACTTTGCGAGCGGAATTTGCAGGATCTGCTCGGCGCTCTGGTTGATAGCGCGCATACGCAGGTCTTCGTCAAAAACGATGACGCCCGATGACAGATTTGCCAGAATATTTTCCAGATAAGCGCGCGCATTTTCAACTTCCTGTTGATTGCGCTGCGCAACATTGCGCGCGACGTCGAGTTGTTCTGTCATCAGATTGAAGGATTCGGTCAAAACGCCAAACTCGTCCTTGCTCTGAATCTGGTGACGTCTGCTGAAATCACCCTGGGCCACGGCACGGGTGCCATCAGCCAGTTGCCCAAGCGGCGCGCTTAGTTTTTCACTGACGACAAAAGCGGTCGCGACTGCGGAAAACAATGCCAGGAACAGCGCCAGGGTAAGTGTGACGCTGTATAACCGGGTCAGCCCCTGGCGGGACAGCATTAATTCCTGATAGTCGCTGAACCCTTCCTGCACCTGCTCGGCGCTGTCCGCCAGCGATTGCGGTACGCGTTGCAATACCTGCAACACGCGGATATCCTCGTCCGGGCTGAGAACATTGACAGGCACCAGAACACGCAGATACAGCACGTTGTCGTCAAGGGACTCCACCGCGCGGTAATTTTTCTGCATGCGGATATTGCGCATTGCTTCCGCATTGGGTATTTCGGGAAATAACACGTCTTCATCCATGCTGGTAAAGGCAACAATTTTGCCGTCCTGGTTAAATAACGTTGCTTCCTGGATCTGCGACTGGAGCAGAAGCCGGTTCAATATCGTGAGTGGAGAATTCATGGGTTCGGACAAGGAAAGCGCCGCTGCCTGCGCCCTTTTCTGAAGTTCTTCCAGCAGGTTATCCAGCACGGTCTGCCCGAGCGTGAGGCCGCCTTCCAGCGCCCGGTCGACTTTGACATCGAACCAGGATTCGATGCTTTTTTCCAGAAACTGTACCGAGATGCTGTAAATCAGTGCGCCAGGCAGAATCGCCATGAGCGAAAAAACAATCAATAGCCGTACCGCCAGTCTGGAACCGAAAATGCCTGTTTTAAGCCTGCGCCGCAGTCGCCAGAGCAGAAATGCGACCACGCCAATCAGAAATATCAAAAAGCCGGCAATAAAAACAATCAGCCAGCGGTAGCGGCGCTCGAAAAATTCAGTGTTGGCGCCTGCTGTCGCCAGAAGATATAGCATAATCACGCTTAATCCCGTGACCAGTACAATGACGAATTTCATGGCATTGGATTAATGGATAATTGAACGATCCGACCCGGATATGAATGCGGGTGTAATCGGGCGTATGATTTTTTCGGAAACGAGATTCCAGTCTTCCGTATCGAACCATTCCATCTGAAAAGGTTTGGGCAGGCGCGATACATCCAGCGAGATTTGCAGGGTCAGATAGTGCGCCTGGTCTGGAATCAGGGGGGTATATTCCTTGAACGTCAGATCAGCCTGGCGTCCGAGGGTTTTTAACGCGACATTCAGCGAGGTGAAGCTATGCAATTGCTCGTTCTGCAACAGGCGGTATTGACGGGTCAATGCGTGATAGCTCAGTCTGAAACGCGCCCTGCATCGGGCAACTTCTTCGTCCAGCCAATACCAGCGTGGCCTCATGATTGAGGCATTTACCATGAAAACCAGTTCAACCCCTTTTTTCAAGGCGTCTTCCAGTGTCTGGTTCAGGGTGATGTCGGCCAGTACGTCGATGAGATAGTGTTCATCGGCTTTCCGGAAGCTGAAGGACTCAATGTTAATGTTACCGCCGGGACTGGCAAGTAGCGGAAACATGACCAAAGCCGCCGAGCATAGCATTCCCAGTTGAACGAGCAGGGTTTTGATAAAACCCACGGTACTAGTCTTTTTGTAGTAGCGCATAAAAGAAGCCATCGTGATGGCCGTTGGGCAATAACTGCCGGTCGTTAAGCTGCGGGTGGGCAACCGGCAACAGGTTTGCGTCTGGGTGATCCAGTAAAAATTTTGTTACGAGCAAATTATTTTCTTCCTGGAAAATCGAGCAGGTAATGTAGAGTAATTCAGCGCCATGTTGCAGTAAAGGCCACATTCCTTCGAGAATGGCGGCTTGTGTTTGCGCAAAATGGGCGACATCACTCGGTTTTCTGTGCCATTTGATATCAGGGTGACGGCTTACGACGCCGGACGCGGAACAGGGCGCATCCACCATAATGCGGTCGAACAACTGCCCATGCCACCATTGTGAAGGGTGGCGAGCATCACCGCAAATGATCTGGTGGGCAGACAGTTTCAGGCGTGCCAAATTCTCCTTTACCTTTTGCAGGCGATCGGCATTGTTGTCCAGGATGGTCAATTCAATATCAGCCATTTCCAGTAGATGCGTGCTTTTGCCACCCGGCGCGGCGCAGGCGTCCAACACACGCATTCCGTTACTGACGGCAAGCAATGGCGCGGCCAACTGCGCGCCTGCATCCTGCACGCTGATCAGGCCATCCATGAAGCCAGGTAATTTTTCCACGGAAACCGGTTTGCGAAGTTTAAGGGCGTTATCCCACAGTAATTCGGACTCTATCCCGTCTGCCGCGAGCATTGCCTGGTAGTCGCGGAGGGCGATCCGCCGCTGATTGACTCGTATGGTCATTGGCGGGTGCTGGTTGCCTGCTTGGAGGATGGTCTGGTATTGATGGGGGTAGTGCTGCTGCAGTTTGTCAATCCACCATTGCGGATAGGAAAATTTGGTGGTTTCGGCCTGCATGGTCTGTTCCAGTAGTACATCCTGCTGGCGGATGAAATTGCGCAATACCGCATTGACCAGACCGGTTATTCCCGCATTGGCGGTAAGTTTGCGTGAGGCGGAAACAGCGTGGTTGACGATCGCGTGACTGGTTGTTTTGCTGTAATTGAGTTGATACAAGCCGACCAGCAATAAGTGGTGAAGGCGTTTATCCTGCAATGGTTTGTTCAGGAGGGCGCACGATACAGCGGCAAGTTGCGCATACTGGCGCAGTACGCCGTAGGCCAGATTCTGAATTGCGCCACGCTGTTGTTTGGTTAACGTTGTGTTGGTCTGCCAGATGGCTTGCAGTGCATCGGTCAGATTCGCGCCAGCCATGACGTTATCGACCGTCTGCGCCGCCAGTAGTTGAGTTTTGATCATGTTTTCCGGCGGAATGATGTGTTATGACGCCGGTGCGGCATTGCTGGTGAAACGGTCTCCGGCCGTAACGGCATGCCCCGCCATAAACTGAGTGGCAGTCAGTTTTTTTCCTCCGGCGGGTTGCAAAATGCCTATTTGCAGCGCGCCGCGCCCGCATGCCACGATGATGCTGTTGGCTGTGGCGGTCATGATTTCGCCAGGCTGACCTGAAAAGCAGTCTGGAGCGACTATGCTGCCCTGCCAGATTTTGACCGGGCGGTTGGATAAACAGGCATGGGCGCCCGGATAGGGATTAAATGCCCGGATCATGCGCTCGATATGCGATGCGTCCAATACCCAGTCGATTACCGCTTCCGATTTGCTGATTTTGGCTGCGTAACTGGCGCCTGCCGCAGTTTGTGGCGTGGCCGCAGATTGGTTGTTGCGTAACGCCCGCAGGGTCGCTACGATGCTGATTCCACCGAGTATGGCCAGTTTGTCATGCAATGTTGCTGCGGTATCGTCCGGCGCGATTGTCACGGTATGGCGGGACAGGATGGCGCCTGTGTCAAGTCCGCTGTCCATCTGCATGATGGTAATACCTGTCTCCCGGTCACCCGCGAGGATTGCGCGCTGGATGGGCGCGGCGCCGCGCCAGCGTGGCAGCAGGGATGCGTGGATATTGATACATCCATATCGTGGAATCTGTAATAGGGTTGCTGGCAGAATCAGACCGTAGGCCGCGACAATCATCACATCTGGCGCGATTGCCCGTAGGGTCTCTTCAAAAGCGGATGATTTGAGAGAAGGTGGTTGCAGTAGCGGCAGGTTGTGTTGTTGCGCCAGTTGCTTGACTGCGCTTGCCTGTATTTTCAGGCCGCGTCCGGCAGCGCGATCAGGTTGGGTGAGCACCAGGCCTACCGGGAATCCGGCTGTCAGTATTGCATCCAGGGCGGTGGCGGCAAATACCGGTGTCCCGGCAAAGATGATTTTCATGCGCCGGGACAGAGAAGATATGGGGTGTGGATGGCCATGTGCGGCAAGATAAAGAGATCAGGCAATTTGTTTGCGAGCCTGTTTTTTCAGTTTGCGCAGGATACGTGATTGCTTGAGCGGAGACAGGTATTCGACAAAAACCTTGCCCAGTAAATGATCCATTTCATGCTGAATACAAACCGACAGCAGGCCGTCTGCATCCAGTTCAAAGGGGTTGCCGTTCAGTCCAGTTGCCTGAATCGTAATATGTTCGGCGCGTGAAACGCTGTCAAAAATACCCGGTACGGATAAGCAGCCTTCCTGAAGTATGGATGTGCCGCTGCTGGCAGTGATTTCCGGGTTGATCAGAACCAGAAGATCATTATGCATTTCTGAGATATCAATGACGATGATGCGCTGATGCACATTCACCTGGGTAGCGGCCAATCCGATGCCCGGAGCGGCATACATGGTTTCGGCCATGTCGCTGACTAGGCTGCGAATTTCGGTTGTGACCTGGGGAACGGTTCGTGCGATTCGATGCAGCCGCTCATCGGGATACTGGAGTATTTGCAGAATTGCCATGGTAAATATGCATAATTCAGAGAAATGAAACAAAACAGGTGCTTTACTATTGACTGCCAACCAACGTCATGATTCTTGTCTGGAATTTGTTGCGGGTTTGTGTTTCTTCAATGTATTTTTTAAATTGAGAATTTCTATGCGCATATTGATCATTATAACTGTGATTTCGTTCACCAGTCTGGTTTCCCTGTCACTCGCCAACGCCAGCGAGATCAGGTTGCAGGATGATGCGCCCATGCGTTATGTCGTGACAAAAGGCGATACGCTCTGGGGAATTGCCGCCCGCTATTTGCGGGACCCATGGCGCTGGCCGGATATCTGGCAGAGGAATCGGCATGACATTGCCAATCCCCACCGGATTTATCCTGGCGACATCATCGTGATGGAAAAGACTGCGCAAGGCGTTCGTCTGCGAATATCCGACGAAAAGGGTACGGTCAGGCTTTCTCCCAGAATACGGACAGAATCGCTTTCCTTGCAAGCGATACCGAGTATTCCTGCTGACCGGATAGGGCCATTTCTGAGTCAGCCTTTGGTCGTTGAAAAGAACGCGCTGGACTATGCGCCGGTCATTCTCGGCGCCAGTGATGACCGTGTGATTCTCAGTACCGGGAATAAGGTTTATGTTCTGAACATGCCCGTTGATCAGGGGTATAACTGGCAAGTGTTTCGCAAGGGGAGGGCATTGATGGATCCTGATGATGCGAACCGCATTCTTGGCTATGAGGCAAGTTTTCTCGGGGATATTGAGGTGACTGATTTCGACAGGGTCAGTTCAGGTATTGTGACCCATTCAGCACAGGAAATTCTGAAAGGAGACCGTCTGGTTCCGGCAGAAAATGCCACTGTCAATGATTATTTCCCGCATGCACCGGATTTTAATATTGCTGGGCGTATTATTTCAGTTTACAACGGCGTCAATGAAATCGGTGAGAACGCGATTGTTGCCTTGAACAAAGGGAAGCTGGACGCCATCGAACCGGGGCATGTGCTCGCCGTATATCGTAAAACGCAGATTCATTCGCATGAAGGCAAGTGGGTTGATGCGCCGGATGAGCGTATCGGTCTGGTTTTTGTTTTCCGCGTATTTGAAGAGGTTGCCTATGCACTGGTCGTGCAAAGCCGCCAGGCGATCAAGGTGCTCGATGCGGTCAAAACGCCCTGACAAGAAGGATTGAAGCCTCTATACTCACCCCTTTTTCAGCTTATGCTCTTTTTTGCCGGGGTAACAGGTTGCTAATTTCGGAGATGGTTTCATTCCATGTCGATTGATCGGGAGATTGAATCCTGGCTTCGTCTTGGTTTAGTGAAAGGGCTGGGTGGGGGCGCCATTCGAAAATTACTGGCTGCTTTTGGCAGCCCAGATGAAATTTTTGCTGCAGATGTACACTCGCTTGAGCGCGTCGTCAAGAAGCCGGTTGCAGCACGCATTTTCCAGCGCGATGTGGATGAAGCCGGTTTTGCCAGAACCATTGACTGGCTGGCCGATCCTGTCAATGCCCTGATCACCCTCGCTGATCCTGATTATCCTTCAGCGCTGCTCTACATTCCCGATCCTCCCCCGATTCTGTATTTCAAGGGCCAACGCCGTTTGCTTGCGCTCCCGGCGCTTGCCATGGTTGGCAGCCGTAATGCTACGCCACAGGGCCTGGCCAATGCGAAAGATTTTGCGGAAGCCGCCAGTCACGCTGGCTTTTGCGTCATTAGTGGCCTGGCACAGGGGATTGACGCGGCGGTACATGAAGGTGGTCTGCGGGGTGCTGCTTCCAGTATGGCGGTAGTCGGAACAGGGCTGGATATTGTATACCCGGCGCGAAATCACGTGCTGGCGCATCAATTGGCGAAAGGGGGAGGGCTGATTTCGGAGTTTCCATTGGGAACGCCCGCGATCGGAAGCAATTTCCCGCGGCGTAATCGCATCATCAGCGGGATGTGCCAGGCTTGTCTGGTGGTCGAGGCGACGCTGCGCAGTGGGTCGCTGATTACTGCAAGACTGGCGCTGGAGCAGGGGCGTGAAGTCATGGCGATCCCCGGTTCGATTCACTCGCCGTTGTCAAAAGGCTGCCATGCGCTGATCAAGCAAGGTGCTAAATTAGTCGAGAATATCCAGGATATTCTGGATGAATTGAACTGTTTTTCCGAGCAACGCTCTGACGTGGCTCGGACTGATTCGGAGTCGGAAAATGTCGTGGTCCTTGAGCGCGGTGATTCCACATTACTGGCGCACCTGGGGCACGATGCGGCTGATATCGATACACTTTGCGAGCGCAGCGGTTTTGCTGCGGAGAAGGTGTCGGCCATGCTGTTGACGCTGGAACTGGAGGGCAAGGTGGGGAGTTTGCCGGGGGGGCGTTACCAGCGTATCGGTTGATGTTATCATGTGCGGATTAGCATGCGCGCCAGCGAGTAACGGGTGGAAGACTTGTCAGCTGGCTGCGCAGTTTTTCTCTGGGCGTCTCTAAAAATTTGGAGTTTTAAACAAGACGGGGGCAAGAGCAAAAAATATTGACGCAGCATATGATTGATATGCAAGGAGATATTTTTTGCGAATGACGACGTATTGTAACGAAATATGGATTTTTGGAGATGCTCAATAGAGCCATAGGGCAAGTGATGTTCGATATTCTTGTATATTTGTTTGAAAATTATTTTGAAGCTGGTAATTGCCCGGATCCCGCCACATTAACACGCAGACTGACGATGGCTGGTTTTGAGGATGATGAAATCACGCTCGCGCTTGACTGGCTTTCCGAGCTTTCCGAAAGTAATGCCAATCGCTATCCGGCCGGTCTGGCCGAGAGCAGGTCGATTCGTCATTTTTCTGTGGAAGAAATGGAAGTTATCGATACAGAAGGGTGTGGATTTATTTTTTTTCTGGAGCAGACGGGCATCATCAATCCATTGCAGCGCGAGCTGCTGATCGAGCGTGTCATCGAGATGGATGGCGACTACACCAGTCTGGAAAAAATAAAACTGGTTGTCTTGTTTGACCTGTGGATGCAAAATCAGTTATCAGAACATACCATTGTGGAAAAACTTTTTGTGGTCAGCGATTCTCGCTCACGGCATTGATAAAAGCATACAAGTGTCGCATAGTGGTTTTTTTTTGCGCCACGAAGTTTCTTCGAGTAACCTGAAAGGATTATGAGCAAAAAGCTGATCATCGCTGAAAAACCATCCGTCGCAAATGATATCGCGCGGGCGATTGGTGATTTTACCAAGAAGGACGACTATTACGAGAGTGATGAGTATGTTCTGTCTTCTGCTGTCGGGCATTTGCTTGAACTGGTTGTGCCGGAGGAGTATGAAGTCAAGCGAGGTAAATGGAGTTTTGATAATTTACCCGTAATTCCACCACATTTTGGCCTGGCGCCGATCGAGAAAACAGCCAGCCGCCTGAAACTGCTGAGCAAGCTGATCAAACGCAAGGATGTGGATGTGCTGATCAATGCTTGCGATGCGGGTCGGGAAGGTGAACTCATTTTTCGTTGTATCGTTCAGCATGCCAACAGCAAAAAACCAGTTAAACGGCTATGGCTGCAATCGATGACGCCCGCAGCCATCCGTGACGCTTTTGATCATTTGCTGGATGATAGCGAAGTTCTGCCGCTGGCGGATGCCGCAGTCAGTCGCTCGGAATCCGACTGGCTCGTTGGTATCAATGGAACCCGCGTGATGACGGCTTTCAATTCACAGGAAGGGGGGTTCCACAAAACCACTGTGGGACGGGTACAAACGCCCACATTGGCTATCCTGGTTGAGCGGGAAGAGGCAATCAGGAAATTCGTTGCCAGAGACTACTGGGAAATTCATGCAACCTTTGCGGCAGAAAATGGCGCGTATGCAGGTAAGTGGTTTGATGAGAATTTCAGCAAGTCAAAAAATGAAACCGATGCCAGGGCGGATCGGGTTTGGGAGCTGAACAAAGCCGAAGCAATTCGCGGTAAGTGTCAGGGGCAGCCCGGCGTGGTTTCGGAGGAAAGCAAGCCGACCAGGGAAAATTGCCCATTGCTATATGACCTGACCAGTTTGCAAAGAGAGGCAAACAGTCGTTTCGGGTTTTCTGCCAAGGCAACACTTGGGCTCGCCCAGGCACTCTATGAGAAACATAAGGTTCTGACTTATCCGCGGACGGATTCGCGCGCGTTGCCAGAAGATTATCAGCAAACGGTCAAGGAAACGCTGCAAATGCTGGTGCCGTCAGGTTATGGCGAGTTTGCACAGCAGATATTGACTTCAGACTGGGTCAGGCCCAATAAACGCATTTTTAATAACACCAAGGTATCCGATCATTTCGCGATCATTCCAACCACGTTTGCAGCGAAAAAACTCAACGAGGCGGAATCCAGGCTCTATGATCTGGTTGTCAAGCGCTTTTTGGCAATTTTTTATCCAGCAGCAGAATTTCTGATTACAACGCGGATCACGCGTGTGCAGGATGAGCCATTCAAGACAGAAGGCAAGGTAATGATTCATGCTGGTTGGCAGGCTGTCTATGGCAAACAGGATGTCAGCCAGCAGGATCAGGGAAACAAGGAAATATCAGTGCTGATAGCGGTGGCGCTGGATAAACCCGTACTGACCGATAAAATTGAAGTGATCGCCAATCAGACGCGCCCCCCCGCACGGTTTAATGAATCCACGCTGTTATCGGCGATGGAAGGTGCGGGCAAGCTGGTGGAGGATGAAGAATTACGCGCGGCGATGAGTAACAAGGGGTTGGGTACGCCAGCAACGCGCGCGGCAATCATTGAAGGTTTGATTTTTGAAAACTACTTGCAACGATTGGGGCGAGAGCTTCAACCAACTGCCAAGGCATTCTCGCTGATTACCTTGCTGCGTGGATTGAAAATTCCTGAATTGACCTCGCCCGAGTTAACGGGTGACTGGGAATTTCAGTTACGCCAAATTGAACAGGGACAGCTCAAGCGCGAAACATTCATGGCAAAAATTGCTGCCATGACGCGGCATATTGTTGAGCAGGCCAAGAGTCATCGCGGCAAGACAATCAGCGGCAATTTTGTTGCGCTCAAGACACCCTGCCCACGCTGTAGTGGTGTGATACAGGAAAACTACAAGAAATTTCAGTGTCAGCAATGTGATTTTGCGTTATGGAAAATTCTGGCGGGGCGACAGTTTGAAGTGGAAGAAATGGAAACCTTGATCGCAACGCGAGCGATTGGTCCTCTATCTGGTTTTCGCAGCAGAATGGGGCGTCTATTCGATGCCATGATCAGGCTGACGGATGATGACGAGATGAAATTCGATTTTGGTAATGAAACAGACCAGGCGCAGGAGGACGTTGACTTTTCCGGGCAGCAGTCGCTGGGTAAATGCCCTCAGTGTGGTCATGCTGTCTATGAGCATAAAATGTTTTATATCTGCGAAAAGGCGGTAGGTGCGGCGCCTGCCTGCAGCTTCAGAACCGGAAAAATAATCCTGAGTCGTCCGATAGAGCCAGAACAGATCGTTAAGCTGTTGCAGACTGGCAAAACAGATTTATTGAATAAATTTATTTCAAAAAAAGGCCGTCCATTTTCAGCTTATCTGGTTGTGACGCCAGACAGTAAAATCGGGTTTGAATTTGAGCAGAAGAAGGGGAAAGAGAAAGCAGCTACTTCCAAGGTAAAATCCGGGAAAGTCGCCGCCTCCTGACAGAGTGATATTTTCTGAAATTCAGTGTTTGAATCTTGAGGTAAAGTACGCGGGTTTTATGGATTATCGCACCCAATCAGGCATATACAGTTATAACGTATTTGACGATTCCTGATACTGCGGCGATCATAATGGCAAGACTGCCCACAACGGTTAGACCTTCAACCAGCAAAAAACCAATAGCTTGTGCAATACTCGTATATTCAACTTCACCTGATTCATTGCGACGTTTATCCCTGCGAATCTTTGTCCAGTAAAGTATTCCAAATACGATCGGAAGCGCCAGAATTGAGTAGATTAGTGTGCTGAAATTAGATTCTTCCATTGATTGGCCTCGTTGTTGTTGATAAAAAAATGACTAGAGAGTGTCTCTAAAAGTTCAGAGTGTTAAACAAGACGAGGCAAGAACAAAAAATATTGACGCCGCATATGATTTATATGTAAAGAGATATGTTTTGTGAATCACGATGCATTGTAACCAAATATGAATTTTTTAGAGATGCCCTGAAGAATACTTGTCCGAAAAAAGCGTATTGTATTTGATCTGCAACAGTCTTGATAGATATTGCATGGATAAAAAAGTTGTTTCGGGATTTTCAGGCGTTTTTTAGATAGTACGAAACATCAGGATAATTTTCTAACGCTGATAATTTGATACATGAACTGGCTTGATCTTCCTTTAACTGACAACGTGCGCGGAATAATCCGTCTGCCAGGGTCGAAAAGCATCTCCAACCGTATTTTACTGTTATCAGCCTTGGCTGAGGGCGTAACGACCGTTTCCGGATTGCTGCAATCGGATGATACCGATCAGATGTTGGCTGCCTTGCAAACGCTGGGTGTCGGTATTGGATTTTCTGAAAATGGCGATGCCGAGGTGTCCGGTTGCAATGGAGACTTTCCAGCCAAGGATGTCCGGTTATTCCTGGGGAATGCGGGCACGGCGTTTCGACCGTTGACGGCGGTGCTGGCGCTGATGCGAGGACACTACTATCTGTCTGGCGTGCCGCGCATGCATGAGCGGCCAATCGGGGATCTGGTCGATGCACTACGCCAGATTGGCGCCAAAGTTGATTATGTGGGGCAAGCCGGTTTTCCGCCACTCGAAATCGGTTCATCGACCATCCAGCCTGGCGCGATTGTTATTAAGGGAGATATTTCGAGTCAATTTCTTAGCGGTTTGCTGATGGCATTGCCGTTGACAGGCCAATTAATGGTGGTTACGGTTGATGGTTTACTGATTTCACGGTCCTATGTTGCGCTGACATTGCAGCAGATGGCGCGTTTTGGCGTGCATGTCGCGCATGATTCATGGCAGCGTTTTGAGGTGACTGGCGGGCAGGTTTACCGCAGTCCGGGCAGTGTTCAGGTAGAAGGCGACGCTTCTTCGGCATCCTATTTTCTCGCGGCGGGTGCGATTGCGGGTGGGCCTGTTAGAGTGGAGGGAGTAGGGAGGGCGAGTCGGCAGGGAGATGTTCGGTTTGTTGAGGCACTCGAAAAAATGGGCGCAGATATCAAAATGGGTGATAACTGGATTGAATGCAGCTCGTCGCCGTGTCGGGCTGTTGCCGATAAGCGGCTGATGGCGATCGATATGGACTGTAATCATATCCCTGATGCCGCAATGACGCTGGCGACCACGGCTTTATTTGCGCAAGGCACAACTACGCTGAGGAATATTGGTAGTTGGCGAGTGAAAGAAACCGACCGTATCGCAGCAATGTCAGCTGAATTAAGTAAATTGGGCGCAAAAATTGAGTCAGGTGAAGATTTTATACGGATTACCCCGCCTGATGAGGCGCTTACGGCAAATGTCGCGATTGAAACTTACGATGATCATCGTATGGCAATGAGTTTTTCGCTGGTCTCGCTGGGCGTGCCAGTGCGTATACTGAATCCAGGCTGTGTGGCCAAGACTTTTCCGGATTATTTCGAGCGATTTGCCTCCATGGCGCACTGATTTTTAATCCCCCTTTTTTGTTATCCTCGGCGGGCATTTGATCATGGTTCAGTGGCTGCTTTTTAGGGACGTTCTTGAGCTGAAACTGGTGGTTGATCTGATTTTTTTGATACCCTGTTATACTGTGCATCACTGTATGGTGATCGGGAATTCTGCCATGCAGCGACAATATCTGTAGAATCATGCTCGTTGGATTTTATTTCAGGATCATTGGTTTATAAGATTTATAAAACGTCATGTCTTGTCCTAAAATAGGTTTTATCGGTCTGGGGATTATGGGAAAACCCATGGCTAGCCGCTTGATTGAAAGTGGTTATGTGGTTTTTCTTCATTCCCGCAGCGGCGTACCTGATGAGCTGATTACGGCGGGTGGTCACGCCTGCCGATCCGCGATGGAAGTTTCCGAAAAAACCGATATTGTCATACTGATGTTGCCGGATACTCCCGATGTGGAAAACGTCCTGTTTTCTGAAAATGGAGTAGCGGTTGGGTTGACTGCCACACAAGTGCATGATTCGCCAATACGCAAAATTATTGTCGACATGAGTTCCATCTCTCCTGGCAAAACCTGTAGTTTTGCTGCGTGCATCGCCGAGCTGGGGCATGACTATGCCGATGCGCCGGTTTCGGGCGGACAGACCGGCGCGCAGCAAGGCACGCTTACAATCATGGTTGGTGCAATCAGCGCGGTGTTTGAGAAAATACGCCCTGTGCTGGCGCGGATGGGGCAACAGGTTACTCATATCGGGGCGCCTGGAACCGGGCAAATTTGTAAAATGGCGAATCAGATTGTGGTGGCGGGTACGCTGGCAGCCGTGGCCGAAGCGCTGGTGTTTTCCTCCAAGGCCGGGGCCGATGTGGAAAATGTCAGGCGTGCGCTATTGGGGGGATTTGCCGCATCCAGAATACTCGATGTGCATGGCGAGCGCATGATCAATCATGATTTTCAGCCAGGATTTCGCGTTGATCTGCAGGTAAAGGATCTCAATATTGCGCTGGCGTGCGCGGCCGAATTGGGAATCAGTCTGCCCAATACAGCGTTAACACAATCACTCTACCAGTCCTGTGTCGCACAGGGTGATCAGTCGCTTGACAGCTCTGTAATTGTGCGTGTTCTGGAAAAAATTTCCAATCATGAGGTCTCACGAAAATAACATGCGGTATCGTGAGTTGATCGATCGGTTGCTGGCCATTTTACCTTCTGATTCGGTACGGTATGAAGCCGAGGATATGCGTCCATACGAATGTGATGCGCTGTCTGCCTACCGACAGTTACCGGCAGCAGTAGTATTGCCACGTACCGAGGCTGAAATTGTCGAGATTTTGAAAATCTGTCATCATGAGCAAGTACCGGTGGTTGCGCGTGGCGCCGGTACCGGATTATCAGGTGGTGCATTGCCGCATGCGCAAGGAATACTGCTTTCTCTGGCCAGGCTTAACCAGATCATCGAAATCGATCCTCTGGCCTGTGTTGCCAGGGTGCAACCGGGCGTGCGTAACCTTGCCATCACCCAGGCAGCCGATCCTTACGGGCTATACTATGCGCCGGATCCCTCATCGCAGATCGCTTGTACTATCGGCGGCAATGTGGCCGAAAATTCCGGTGGTGTGCATTGCCTGAAATATGGTCTGACTGTGCACAACATTCTGAAGTTGCGCGTGCTGACGATCGAAGGAGAGGTTATCGAGGTCGGCGCAGAAGCACACGACAGCCCTGGTTACGATTTGTTGGCGTTATTGACGGGTAGCGAGGGTATGCTGGGCATTACTACGGAAATCATTGTCAGGCTGCTGCCAAAACCGGAGACTGCCCGGCTGGTGATGGCGACGTTTTCTGACTTGGCCGGGGCTGGAGAAGCGGTTGCGAATGTTATTCAGTCAGGTATCATTCCTGCCGGCATGGAGTTGATGGATAACCTTACCATTGGTGCCGTAGAAGATTTTGTTCATGCCGGTTATAACAAGGAAGCCGCTGCGATTCTGCTGTGTGAGTCTGACGGCACGGCGGCGGAAGTTTCTGCTGAGATTTGCCAGATAGAGCATATTCTCCATGCAAGCGGGGCGCTACGGGTGGACGTTGCTCAAAGTGAAACGCAACGACAATTATTCTGGGCGGGTCGCAAGGCTGCGTTTCCGGCAGCCGGTAGAATTTCCCCCGATTATTACTGTATGGATGGCACCATTCCGCGCAAGCATCTGGCGAGGGTTCTGTCACAAATTGAACAGCTTTCAGTAGAACTTGGTCTGCGTTGCATGAATGTTTTTCATGCCGGCGATGGTAATCTGCACCCGTTGATTCTTTATGATGCCAACCAGCCAGGAGAGTTGCATCGGGCGGAAGCCTTTGGTGCGCACATTCTTGAAATCTGTATTGCCGTGGGCGGCACCATCACTGGTGAGCATGGTGTCGGAATAGAGAAGCTTGATCAGATGTGCTTGCAATTCAGTGATGCCGAGCGTGAATTGTTTCTGGCTATCAAGACTGCTTTCGATCCGAAGTCGCTGTTAAACCCTGGCAAGGCAATCCCAAGTTTGCATCGCTGCGCCGAATTTGGTGCCATGCACGTGCACCAAGGGAAAACCAGATTTCCTGATCTGCCGAGATTTTGAGCTTTGAGGCGTTTCTGGAAATTCAGAGTTTTAAATAAGACGAGGCAAGAACAAAAAATATTGACACAGCATGTGATTGATATATAAAAAGATATTTGTTCTGAATAACGATGTGTTGTAATGAAATATGGGTTTTTAGAGATACCCTTTATTCTCTCCGGTAACCTTTATCATGCCGCTACCAACCCCGGAACCACTTGTCGAAATTGTCAGACAGGCTGCCGAAAGTCGGCAAGCATTATGTATTACAGGCGGGAACAGCAAATATTTTTATGGCAATCCTCCCGCAGCGGAACATGTCAGGCTCGATATCACCCGGTATCAGGGTATCGTCGACTATGAGCCCAGTGAACTGGTCATCACAGCACGTGCCGGTACCCCATTGCAGGAATTGGAGCACGAACTGGAACAGCAAGGACAAATGCTTGCATTTGAGCCGCCGCGCTTTAGTCCGGCGACTACGCTTGGTGGCTGTATTGCTGCGGGGCTTTCCGGGCCCAGACGGATTTACGCGGGTGCGGCACGTGATTTCGTTCTTGGCAGCAAACTGCTGGATGGGCAAGGCAGGGTGTTAGTCTTCGGCGGACAGGTTATGAAAAATGTTGCCGGCTATGACGTCTCACGTCTAATGACGGGCGCGATGGGTACGCTCGGCGTACTCCTAGAAATATCACTCAAGGTGCTGCCGATGCCAGCCATGGAGCGCACGCTCAGTTTTGCAATGACGATGGAAAAAGCCCTGGAAACGATGCGCTATTGTGCAACTCGCCCCTTGCCGGTTTCTGCGACCTGTTTTATCAATGAGCGGCTGTATATCCGCTTATCTGGCCGGGAAGCAGCTGTAGTGGCTGCGCAGCAATTGCTTGGCGGAGACGTGGATGATGAAAGCGGGACAACTCTCTGGGAATCGATCAGGCATCACACGCATTCCTTTTTTCATGACCAGGCTATCCTGTGGCGACTATCGGTTAAACCAACCGCAGCACCATTGCCGTTGCCCGGCAAGCAAATGATCGAATGGGGTGGCGCATTGCGCTGGTTTGTGCCGGATGATGCAATCGCAGCTGAACAGGTTCAGGCGCTGGCAGTCGCCTCAGGCGGGCATGCTACCCTGTTTTATGGCGATAAGGCATGTGCGCAGGCCTTTCAGCCCTTGTCACCCGCTTTGCTGGTCATTCATCAACGTCTGAAACAGCAATTTGATCCAGTAGGTATTTTCAATCCAAACCGGATGTACCCGGAACTCTGAAATGCAGACACAACTTGAAGCTAGCATTAAAAATACGCATGCGGGAGAAGAAGCTGATGCCATTCTGCGCAGTTGCGTCCATTGCGGTTTTTGTTTGGCGACCTGTCCAACTTATCAAATATTGGGCGATGAACTCGATAGTCCACGCGGCAGGATTTATCTGATCAAACAACTTCTGGAAGGCGTACCGGTAACACAAAAAACTCAACAACACCTTGATCGCTGCCTGACCTGTCGCGCATGTGAAACCACCTGCCCATCTGGCGTTCAGTACGGGCGGTTGCTCGACATCGGCCGTCACCAGGTGGAACAACAGGTCGATCGTAAGCTTCGTATGCGGCTGCTCCGTTATGGTCTACGCAAGATACTGTCGAATCGTAGAATGTTTGCGGCACTCATGATGGTTGCGCGCATCGCCAGACCGTTTCTGCCAGCAAAATTACGAAAAACGATTCCGCTGGTATCCAAAATCAGTCCGCATGTGAGCGGCGGCCATACCACTCGAACCATGCTGGTACTGGATGGCTGTGTTCAACCGGCGCTTAAGCCTGCGATCAATCTGGCAACCAGTCGGGTGCTTAACAGAATCGGTATCAATCTCGTCAATGTGCCGCAGGCCGGTTGTTGCGGCGCGTTAGCCTACCATCTCGATGCGCAGGAAGAGGGACTTGATGCCATGCGGCGCAATATCGATGCGTGGTGGCCTTATGTCGCGCGACAGAAAAAACCGGCGGAAGCTATCGTCATTACCGCGAGTGGTTGTGGTGTGACTGTCAAGGAATATGGGTACCTGTTGCGCCACGATGATCAATATGCGGAGAAAGCTGCGCATATCTCGGTGCTGGCCAAGGACATCAGCGAAGTAGTCGCTGCCGAACAAAATCATCTCGCTGCCTTGATGAGAAACGATGTCAAGTTGCCATCTATAGCCTTCCATTCTCCTTGTACGCTGCAACATGGCATGCAGCTCAGCGGCGTAGTTGAAAACTTGCTGCAATCGCTGGGTTTTGAGCTGGCAAGTGTCTCCGACCCCCATCTCTGCTGTGGTTCCGCTGGCACTTATTCCCTTCTGCAGCCAGAATTATCGCGACAATTGCGCGACAATAAACTGACTGCGCTGTGCAGGGAGAAGCCCGATTTGCTGGCGACCGCCAATATTGGTTGTCTGATGCATTTGCAGGCCGCTGCCGATCTGCCTGTAAAGCACTGGATTGAACTGCTGGATGAGGTTCTGAGGTAACACCAGAATTTCTTTCGAGGGATGGTTGGGCGATGCGCGTGACCTGGTGACGCAATGGGTGCGCATGGGATTTGCCAGGCATGCTTTCAGAGATAGCTTCAATCCGAAGCTCGCAGTATTTGTTTTTTTAATAGGCGCGCTCTGACAAAGCAGCGCAAAATTACACTCAAATCAAAATGGCTTATTGCTGAATCCAGGGCGGTTGTCGGTGAGAGAGGTAATGTGGTGCAAAATTAAAATTTCCAGCTCAAAAAACTCACTGTGATTTCTTAATTGCTCTCAGAAGGCAGTTTTAATTGTCGCTATTAATCAATGGCATAAGTTTTTTCTGTAAAAAAACAGTAAATAAATGCCAATATCAGTTGACGTGCAGTAATCGCTCTGTATAATGCGCATCTCTAACGCAGAGACAGAAACAAGTTAAAGCGAAGCTCTTTAAAAAGATAACCAATAAGTGTGGGCGCTTATCAGTGCAAAAAAAACTGTCTGCAGTACGCAGATAGTAGATGCAAAGATTAAACGTCGACGCGAATGAACTAGATAATACCAGTCATAGCGAAGATGAGTAAGATTAAACTGAAGAGTTTGATCCTGGCTCAGATTGAACGCTGGCGGCATGCTTTACACATGCAAGTCGAACGGCAGCGGAGATGCTTGCATCTGCCGGCGAGTGGCGAACGGGTGAGTAATGCATCGGAACGTGTCCTTAAGTGGGGAATAACGCATCGAAAGATGTGCTAATACCGCGTAGTCTCTTAGGAGTAAAGCAGGGGATCGCAAGACCTTGCGCTTAAGGAGCGGCTGATGTCTGATTAGCTAGTTGGTAAGGTAAAAGCTTACCAAGGCGACGATCAGTAGTTGGTCTGAGAGGACGACCAACCACACTGGGACTGAGACACGGCCCAGACTCCTACGGGAGGCAGCAGTGGGGAATTTTGGACAATGGGCGAAAGCCTGATCCAGCCATGCCGCGTGAGTGAAGAAGGCCTTCGGGT
>JAVVEX010000004.1:0-43686 GCA_032251195.1 Nitrosomonas sp. | reverse complement strand
GATCTGCCGAGATCTTTACCAACAGGTTACACCGCTTCCTTCTCCCTTGTCATACACCAGAAATGATCATAGCTCTAGCTACCCAGCGGGGTTGGCACCTTGAACCAGCCTGGCAACTTTGCATACAGCTTGATCGCGTCGTTCTTCTCAAGCGCATCGGCAAAGTCGCGCTCGGTGGTCGAGTCGTACACCACATGCTCGTAGATCGACTTTTGGGTGTCCATCAGCAGGTTCTTGAGATAGCCGGTGAGTTCTTCCTTCTCGAACAGTGCCTGCGCGTAGACCTGCTGGTCGCCCAATTTCTGGTACTTGATGCCGTCAACCAAGGCCAGCCGTTTGCATCGATTGATGGTCTCGGCAGCCAGCTCGATGAACTGCTGCGGGTTACGCTTGAAGTCGTCCAGGCGCCCACTACCGGTCAGGATGCGGGTGATGCTGCGGCGGGTCAGATGGGTTCGATCCTGCAGATCAGGAAGCAAGTCTGGCAGCTCAATGTCTGATTCATCCAGTATCACGGTATAGGCGCCTGTCTTTTCCTTTATCTCAACGCCAGATTTTCCTATGGCTATATCCGCCTTGCGCCATTGCAGGCGCGCTTTGGCAATCGCAGGTGCTTTTTGCAAGGCGCTGATGCAGTTCTCGATCTGGACAGCGCCTTCAACATCGCTCTTTGATCCTTCCGTCAACATCATCAGAACCGCACGTTTCGTCTTGCCCGTCATAATTGCCCCCGTTAAGAGTCGTATAGGAATGATGGCGATTATAAACTAATAAGTAACTATCTTACTGGAACGATCTACTAGATTACTCTATTGGCAGCTTCACGCACGGCGTTTCTGGCTCGCAAGAGACTTGGTGACCGAGCGGCCCCTCTTTCTGGAGACCACTCTGCCTGTACCCAGTCGACCAAACGGCGGTTATAGCCAATCCCCTGCTTGGCAACAGCTCCTTGCTGGGCGATCAAATCTTCCCTTACTGCCCGAGGCGCTTTCTGAGCCAGTCCCAATAGGTGCCGCTTGGGATCAGGCAAATCATCCGGATCAACCGGGAGCCGACCTTTGTTTCCAATCAATTTTTCAAGCGCCTGGTGGTCAGCAAGTAGCCACGACTCTACCTCGCGTTCCGCAATACGTAACAACAGGTTTTCAGGACATCGCTTTTCAGCGCCCAACCAGTCTTCCAGCAAATCCAATGGACAGGCTGCTCTATCCAAATCTGTCAAAACGATCACAAGCTGGCGATTAGCCATCTGCCGCCAGCTATCCATGCGTGATCGCAAGTATCCAAAGCCATTTTTTCGCAACAACAACGGGGAACTGCCAGCCAAAACCGGATACCCTGACAAGAGTTTCACTCCTACCGCCTCACTGAGTTCATCCTCAGTAGCCAGGGCAACCGACATCATTCCCAGAACCCAAGCTGATTGACTGAACTGGGGCGCGTCTTCGGCAACACCACCTCGGCCACCGAGAGCCCCGCCTCAAGGGCCAAAGCTTCATCTTTCTGCAAAGTTCGCCCGGTTGAACCATCGGCGCTGGTTTCCAGCAAAATCACACCACGCCCATCAATTCCCGGATTACTTAGCAATGCCTCGCTATGGGTACTGATAACCACTTGCCGTTTTGACTTCTTTTTTTGCAAGCGCTGAATAATTAGCGGGATTTCCGTCACTACTGCATCATTGAGAGATATTTCTGGTTCCTCCAGAAGCAGCATGGAGCTGCCATCCAACAAAGCCCACAACAGCCCGAGTAGCCGCAGGGTTCCATCAGAAAAATGCTCCTCCGATTGCCATCCTGCATTGGGACGGTGATGCGCATACAGGGCCTCCAGATGGGGATGCCCCGAATCGTCCTTGACGAACCGCAGTTCCTTGAATTGCGGCACAGCTAAAGTCAACGCTTCACTGATTTTCTTTAATCGCGTGGTTCTAACACGCTCAGTCGTTTTGGCGATACGTTCCAAAAAGCCCTGACCAAACGGATCATTTTCCAAAGGTCGCCCACCCAGCTGATCGGCAAACTTCAACAGTTGAGGCACCAGATGCAAATAGGTGATCGAACCGAAGAACTCTGCAAGCTCCCTGAATTCAGCATTGGCGGCAATTTGTTCAAGCCGGGTTTGCGTCAGGAGCACTGCATCCTTTTCGTCCTGTATATCAGGCCTCAAAAATAACTGTTTACCTTTACGCCAGACCTCTTCTTTGGATACTAAAATACGTTGCGCACCCTTGCCCTCAGGCTTGAATCCCAGCACGTAGCGCCAATCGGGCACTGCATCATCCGGCGAGTCCGACAGCTCTACATCAATGGAGACTTCTGGATCTCGTCGCGCATGAAGGCAACGCAGTTTGCTGATCCCCCCTCTGGCGATCACCGCCGATTGAAGCCCTCCGCCTGCTGGTTTACTGACATCCCGTAAAAACCGAAAGACATCCAGCAAGTTGGATTTACCGGACGCGTTTGGACCGAGAATGTACGTAACATCACGCATTGGCGCATCAAATGATCTGAAGTTACGCCAGTTTTTGAGTCTCACCCTTGTAAGCTGCATGCATTTTACTCCTACAGACTGCGCACGTTCTGGATGCCGTGCTGCTGCAAAATGGCGGCGAGGTGGGTCTTGGCGACATCGTTTTCAAAGGCGCTGTCGCGGAACACGCAGGTGGTGTCACCGACGGTGGCGAGTGCCTTGTGCCAGCCGATAATGCCTTGGGCCAGTGGCTCCACCTGCGTAGCTGCAATCTGCTCGGCAAGGCAGGCCATCAACACGCCGCCACCGACCGAATACACTTCAAGGGCTTTTTTATCCGCAGATGACGCAGATTTTCGCAGATTAAAAGCAGGATTTTCTTTGTCTTTATCTGCATCTGCGTTCATCTGCGCAATCTGCGGATCAATGATTCGGGTCTCAATGGGCACGCACAGGTCGAGACCGAGCTTGAGCAGCAGTTCGTAGCGCACGTCGACTTCACTGTTATCTCTTGGTACTGCGACACACCTACTCTCGCTTCGCCCATCAGGTTCTAGAATTCAACTGCAGCGAAAGAAATTCTGGAATGTAAAAGCGACCATAGCCTGCCATTGAATTTCCAGAGCCACCACATGAATGATGTGCCTCGTTCCTCAGCGCATCCCATGGTGCTAATTTTTTCTTTTAATTTTCATATATCGCAAGGATTTCGAGGATCTTGTCGGCGTGTTGATAGATGTCAACGACAGACTCGATTGGAATTCTAATTTCTTCTTTTTTGCCATCAAAAATTCCGAGGTATTTTTGTTTACTGTTGAACCACAAACGACAAATTGGTTTCCTGTTATTGTCGTCGAGTAGAATGCCCATGTAAGATTTGGTGTCTCGGTGTATGACTCGGGAAGGTTGAATACCTTTTGCGCAAATTGCCCTGACAATATTCCAGCCTTCCAATTCTTCTTCAGTAGTGATTATGCCTTCTCTTGCTGGTTCTTGACCTGCTTGAGGAACCGCCTCGGAACTAGTTTCAGTTTTCTCTTTTTCATTTTCCAGGGCAGAACGAAGCCTATCGCTAATTTTGTCGCTAAGAAACTGGTGAAAAGCTTTGGAGACCAATGGTGTAAATTGTTCTTTATGAGTAGCCGTAAACCTGCTGCCAGGCATGGCACGCTGAAAAAAGAACCGCACGAACTCTTCATCTGGGGTTTCAGATTGCGTCAAAAGAATTTTCTTAATTTCAGATGTATATTTTAGCTCACTCGCGGTACTGAGCATACGATCCAGATCAAAACCCTCTTTTGCCATTTTTTTGGCCTCTGCAAGAGCATTAGGCTTGGGGTTTGACAGATCAAGTTCTAAAAATGGCTTTTCATCCATTTTGTTTGTTTCTTCTAAATCCGAATAGAATCTATACTGAATTCCATTAGTTAGGATAGCTATGCGTGCTTTTGTGACAGTAAAATAGCGATAAAGCTGGTTCATATTTTCTTGTGGAAGATCACCATTCGCCTTTTTGCACTCAATTAATATGCAGGTTTCATCGTCCTTCATTATTGCGTAGTCAACTTTCTCTCCCTTTTTAGTACCCACATCAGCTGTAAATTCTGGAACGACTTCTTTTGGGTTGAAAACATCGTAGCCAAGGGCAGCAATGAATGGCATGACAAGAGCGTTCTTTGTGGCTTCCTCAGTCTGCAAATGATCAGTCAACTTTGGAATCCTTTGGATCAATGCTGCTATCTTTTCATCGAAACTCATGCTCTTTCCCATACATATCGTTGATTATTCGTGGTTATTTCTGAATTTAATGCACAAGTTGACCGGCAGGTGACTCGCGCAGCATCCATGTGGGCTGCCGAGTTAGGTGTTGCGCTCCGAAATTGAATCCGCACATTTAAATCTGCCACCTTTACAAACTGTAATACATGGCAAATTCTACCGGATGGGTTGTCATGCGGAGCAAGGCGGCTTCCTCTGCTTTTAGTGCAATGAATCCATCAATCATGTCATTGGAAAAAACGTTGCCTCGCGTCAGAAATTCCCGGTCACGATCGAGATTTTCCAGTGCTTCTTCCAACGACCCACAGGTACTGGGCACCATTGACGCTTCCTCTGGCGGCAAGTCATAAAGATTTTTATCCATGGGATTTCCCGGGTGGATTTTGTTTTGAATGCCGTCGAGACCAGCCATCAACAACGCGGTGAAGGCAAGATACGGATTGGCGGACGGGTCCGGAAAACGGATTTCAATGCGACGTTGTTTGGGATTGCTGGCATAGGGTATTCTGATCGCTGCTGACCGGTTACTGGCGGAATAGGCAATATTGATCGGCGCTTCATAACCGGCCACCAGTCTCTTGTAGGAATTGGTTACGGGGTTGGTAAGGGCATTCAATGCCCTGGCATGCTTAATAATACCGCCGATATAATAGAGTGCCAGCTCTGATATGCCAGCATAACCATTGCCCGCAAACAAATTTTTACCATCCTTCCAGATCGATTGGTGCACATGCATGCCGGAGCCATTATCACCAACGATGGGTTTTGGCATGAATGTGGCTGTCTTTCCATAGGAAACCGCCACATTGTGGATTACATATTTCATGACCTGATTCCAGTCAGCACGCTTGACCAGGCTGTTAAAACGTGTCCCGATCTCACACTGACCAGCATTGGCCACTTCATGATGGTGCACTTCCACTGGAATACCGAGTTCATCCAGAATCATGCACATCGCGGAACGGATATCATGCAGGGAATCTACCGGCGGCACCGGAAAATAGCCACCCTTGATGGTTGGACGATGTCCGGAATTTCCACCATCATAATTTTTTCCGGTACTCCAGGCAGCCTCTTCTGATTCGATTTTGAGTGAACAACCGGACATATCGGTATGCCAGCGAACCGAATCAAAGATAAAAAACTCAAGCTCGGGGCCAAAAAAAGCCGTGTCCCCGATACCAGTCGATTTCAGGTAAATTTCACCTCTCTTCGCCAACGAACGTGGGTCGCGGTTATACCCCTGTCCATTGGAGGGATCGACAACGTCACACGTCAGCAATAGCGTGGCTTCCTCCATAAACGGATCCAGAGAAGCCGTTTCCGGATCGGGCATCAGCAGCATGTCCGATGCCTGGATACCTTTCCAGCCAGCAATCGATGAGCCATCGAAAGCGTGGCCATCCTCAAATTTATCGGCACCAAACGCATGCGCGGGAACCGTAACGTGATGTTCCTTACCGCTGGTATCGGTAAAACGTAAATCTACAAATTTGACTTCATGATCCTGGATCATTTTCAATACATCAGCTACCACAGTTTTTCTCCACAGAGGTATTGCTTCGTTGGTCAGGCAACATCAGGTTCGGGCGAGGAAGGCACGTGCAACGTCAAAAAAATAATACCGGTTGCGCTGCAAAAAGCATATTTATACAACGATCAGCCTTTTTAGGCCACGATTATAACCGTTTGCAGAGTTTTATTCATCAGGGGAAGACCGGTTATTACTGGCGACTGATCTCGCTTACAATGAAGACTCGCTTCATTCGTCATATCAGCCGCTTCAATCAACATAGTGATTTCATGAAAAAATCATACTGGTCAATAACGCTCTTTCAAACAAGCACGATTGGATGGCTCGCAGGGCCGGCCCTGCTGCTGCTGACGATCCTGCTGCCTGCGCCAGAAGGCATGTCTGTTTTAGCCTGGCGCACGGCAGGTATTGCCATGCTGCTTGCAATCTGGTGGACTACCGAAGTGTTGCCTATTCCGGTTACAGCGCTGTTGCCGATCGTGCTGTTCCCTGCCAGTGGAATCATGACCACCGCACAGAGCTGTGTCCCTTATGCAACACCGATCATCTTCTTGTTGCTGGGCGGTTTTTTGATCGCGATGGGGCTGGAAAAATGGAATCTGCATCGCAGACTGGCGCTCAACCTGCTGATACACACTGGCAGCAATCCGGCGATAGTGCTCGCTGGCTTTATGGGCATTACCGCATTCCTGTCAATGTGGATCAGCAATACCGCCAGCACACTGATGATGATCCCGATCGCCCTTTCACTGGTATCGGAATTAACAAAAACACATGAACATGATCGTTTTATCCTGAGCCTGGTACTGGGTATCGCTTATTCAGCCAGCATCGGCGGTCTGGGCACGCTGATCGGCACGCCACCGAATTTGTTACTGGCCGCTTTTGTGAAGCAAACCTATGGATATGAAATCAGTTTTCTGGACTGGATGTTGCTGGGAGTGCCCGTCGTGATAGTGTTGCTGTATCTGGCATGGTGGGTGCTGCATAAGTGGGCATACCCGGTCGATGCCAGTAAAACTCACCTCTCGCAAGATTCCATTGCCAATGAATTGAAACAACTCGGTGCTGTCTCCATCCCGGAGAAACGGCTTGCCATCGTGTTTATTCTGGTTGCGGCCGCCTGGATTCTGCGGGTTCCATTTCAGCAATATTTTTCCGTGATGCTTTGGCTGGACGACACGTTGATCGCCGTTGCAGGAGCAATTGCGATGTTTATCATCCCCGCCGGCGATGCTTCCGGCAAGAATGGCGCGCTCATGGATTGGGAACGAACACGCAATCTTCCCTGGGGCGTGTTGCTGCTGTTTGGCGCCGGGCTCAGTCTCGCAAATGGTATCGAGAAAACCGGACTAGCCTCGTGGCTTGGCGAGTATATGTCAGGGATAACAATGCTCCCCCCGTTGGTCATGATAGCCGGCCTGGTTATCCTGGTCATCTTCATGACCGAGCTCACCAGCAATACCGCCACAACCGCCACTTTGCTGCCGGTACTGGCCGCATTGGCGCTGGCCGGTGACATGCTCACACCCATGCTGCTCTTTGCGCCCGCCACGCTCGCTGCCAGCTGCGCTTTCATGCTGCCGGTTGCAACCGCGCCCAACGCCGTTGTGTATGCCACTGGAAACGTCACCATTGCACAAATGGCCAGTACAGGTTTTAAACTGAATCTGATCGCCATCATCGCCATCACCACGCTGACTTACTGGTTGGTCCCCGTTATTTTCGGATAGCAAGTTGTAAATAACCGCAATGCCAGGAGGCTACTCGGGAATAGCGATGGCAGTAGCGAGAGCAACGCTCGCTGGAATGGCTCATTGGCGCTCTTTCTGGCGTTTGCAGGACTATTTTTTGGCAGACAGGTAACGCCTGGCAAGTTTATCAGGTGATACGCCACACATATAACCCAATGCCAGCTTGCGATTTTGCCAGGTGCGCCGCCACCACCCATCGCGTTGCCAGCGACGCGGATCGATCAACAACGGCTCTGGCAATGACCTAAAACGCCCAAGCTTTCTTAAGTTATGTACCAGAGGTACTTCCTCGAATAATGGCCATGGCCCGTGCCCACCTGCCAGAAAATAGCTTTCGCGCCGTACAAATATACCCTGATCTCCGTAGGGAACGCCCATGCGGCAGCGCCAAGCAATTGCCTTCTCCAGTAGCCGCGCTGACCAGTTACCTGTCAGATTGAAACTGAAGCGAAAATAACCACCAAGCGCACCTTGCACGAGCGCCAGTCTGAGTGCTGACAATGGATCCGCTGGCAAACAGGCATCCGCATGCAAAAACCATAGTACGGCACCTCGCGCCTTGGCCGCGCCCACCTGTAATTGCCGCCCCCGGCAAGGCACGGCAGGCAACCAGCTTGCGCCATATGTCCCGCAAAGTTCGCGACAATTTTCCTGATGTGCACCATCCACCACGATCACTTCAAGCGGCGGATTTTTCAGCGCACATAACTGTATCAGCAGGCGCTTGAGTACCTGCTCATCCTGGTAGCAGGGAATAACGACGCTAACGGTATACATCCGGATCAACACCAGTTATCAATGTGCAAGCCAATCCATACAAACGGCGACGTGCTGGCCTTGGGTCATCTCTCAATTGCACGCATAATCCCGAGACATCCTGCGGTTGATCGACATCACTGCCCTCTGTCAGGGAACAAACGGTTTGCCCGATCCGTTGGCAGCAATCCAATAACGCACCACCCAGCCGTTCGGTACTCCAGGGTAAGTCATCGAGTGGAGGCCACGGCAAATGACTTGCCATCATTACAACTCCCCCATCAACGGCAGGTTTCAAGACGGTCTGACAATCCTGCAAAGCAGCCATACAATCAGCATAATCCGCCGCATTCAGCAATGGGGCATCGCTTCCGATAAAAATCAGCGGAGTCATCCGGCTTTGCCGCAACGCATTATCCAGCACATTCAATCGCTGTCCGAGATTGCCGGCAGATTGCGGATAAATACATACACGCGAGCGTGTGGCAAGCAGCCCTTGAGCCCAGGTCACATCCTTGTCGGCAGCTGGCGCGATCACAACCGGCCCACGCCAGGCAAGTGCATCTTCCAGCGCGCAATCCAGTAATGCCTGCGCAATCTGTTGTGTCGCCTCGATTCCCAGCTCAGCCACCAACCGTTGTTTGCCCTTGCCTGGCTGCGGACGCTTGCATACCAGCACCAATGTCGCTTCCATTTTAAAAATTCCAGTCGACTACTTCAATTATATGCAGCAATGATCACGAGCTGCCATTCTGGCACAGATATCACGTAAATATTATGATGCCAGCCTCCTCTGAATCAAAAAACAAGCCGATTCGCCACACATGCACACCACTGCGACAACTTACGAGCAAAACCAGTATGCTAGAATGCGGATATCCAGCAGCGGCAGACCAGAAAGGTTGTCCAAGATTCGTTTGTCAGCCGATTATTTTCATTAAATCGTAACAATTCATACCTATAATGAAATTTTCCAGACGTGACGATTCCAAACCTGAAAACATGAAAGTTTCCGTGCAGAGCATGAACAAGGGGAATGGCGCTGTTCCTGCACCCAGAAGGCTGCAGCATAGCTTCCGACGCAACATCAAAGAACGAATCATCGAGTCCATTTTATTTCTGTCCGCCCTGTTTTCAGTTTTCATCACGTTTGCAATCGTGTACATGCTGATCAGCGAATCCATGGTTTTTTTTGAGCATGTCTCGTTACGCGAGTTTTTGACCGATACCCAGTGGACGCCACTGTTCGATGATGCACATTACGGCATACTCCCACTTATTTCCGGCACAGTCGTCAGTTCGGCCGTTGCTTTGATCGTAGCACTGCCTCTCGGCACCATCATTGCGATCTATTTATCTGAATTTGCTCCTTTTTCAGTGCGGGAAATCGCAAAACCTTTCCTTGAGTTGCTTGGCGGTATTCCAACAGTTGTTTACGGATATTTTGCCTTGTTGTTTGTCACGCCACTGCTGCAGTCCATCTTCCCGGGTCTTCCTGGTTTCAGCCTGCTATCCGCTGGACTGGTAATGGGTATCATGATTATTCCTTACGTAAGTTCAATGACTGAGGATGCGATGCGCTCAGTACCAATGCACCTTAGAGAGGGGTCCTACGCCACTGGCGCGACACGATTTCAGACAGCAGTCAAGGTCGTTGTGCCTGCTTCTTTATCCGGAATCGCGGCGGCCTATATACTCGGGATTTCCCGTGCGGTAGGAGAAACCATGGTGGTTGCCATTGCCGCAGGGATGCAGCCCAATCTGACCTGGAATCCCGCTGAGCCTGCCGCCACCATCACCACCTACATTGTTCAGGTCAGCCTGGGCGATTTACCTCACGGCAGTCTTGGCTATCAAACCATTTTTGCCGCCGGGCTAACACTGTTATTGATAACATTGATATTCAACATCCTCGGGCACTTGCTGCGTAAGTATTATCGGGAAGTTTACTGATCATCGCAGTCCCTTTGATATTTATCCATTGAACAACGACGAAAATTTCGATTTCGCACTGGAATGAATCACGAAAAACATCTGACGGAACTCCGGGTAATGATAGCCCGGCATCGGCGCTGGGACAGACTGTTCCTGGTAACAGGCATTATCGCGTTGATGATTGCCATGCTGGTTTTTTTCGCGCTTCTCATCGGCATGATCATTGATGGCATGCCACGCCTGACATCGGATTTTTTTACCTCGTTCCCATCCCGCCGACCTGAAGCTGCCGGCATCCTGTCCGCCTGGGTCGGTACCACGCTGGTAATGCTGGTCACTGCAATCGCTGCCGTCCCATTAGGCATTTCAGCTGGTGTTTATCTCGAAGAATACGCACCGAAAAATTTACTGACAGAAATCATCGAGATCAACGTCACCAATCTGGCGGGAGTGCCATCGATCATTTATGGCCTGCTTGCACTTGGATTATTTGTATACCAACTTGGCCTGGGGCAAAGTATTCTTGCTGCCGGTTTAACACTTGCCTTGCTGATACTGCCCGTCGTAATCGTTGCCACCCGGGAGGCCATCCGCTCAATCCCGGTTTCCATTCGTGAGGGTGCCTATGCCTTGGGTGCGACCAAATGGCAGACAGTTTCCGATCATATTTTGCCCTATTCATCGGCTGGCATATTGACCGGTGTCATTATCGGCCTGGCGCGCGCAATCGGAGAAACCGCTCCTATTATCACGATCGGCGCATTGACATTCATCGCTTTCCTACCTGCTTCCCCAGTACAGGGCGACTTTCCCTTTCTGTCCTTTGAGTGGTTGATGGCGCCTTTCACTGTCATGCCGATTCAGATGTTTAACTGGGTCTCAAGACCGGAAGAGGCTTTTCAACTCAATGCAGCCGCAGCCGGTTTGGTGCTTGTCGTCATGACATTAGTCATGAACGGGTTGGCTATTTATTTACGTTATAACCTACGCAAAAAAATCAAATGGTAATCAACATCATGCAAGCCACCAGACCTGGCCACTCAACCATGTCGGCAAGCAAGCCGGTTATCGACAAATGTGTCGTTAACAAACTTAATTTTTTTTATGGCGATTTACAGGCACTGAAATCGATCAGCATGACCGTCTACGATAAGCAAATAACTGCGCTTATCGGACCATCCGGCTGCGGAAAATCCACCTTTCTGAGATGTTTCAACCGCATGCATGATCTCTATTCCGGCAATCGCTATGATGGGGAAATTATCCTTCATCCGGATAATGAAAATATTCTTTCTCGTAAAGTGGACCCGATCGAAATCAGAATGCGCATCGGCATGGTTTTTCAAAAACCAAATCCATTTCCAAAATCCATTTTTGAAAATGTAGCCTATGGGCTTCGAATCAGAGGCGTCAACAACCGTTCGATTCTGGAAGAAAAAGTCGAAACCGCACTGCACAATGCCGCATTATGGGCGGAAGTAAAAGACAGGCTGAATGATCTCGCCTTTAATCTGTCTGGCGGCCAACAACAGCGCCTATGTATCGCGCGTGCACTGGCTACCGACCCTGAATTACTGCTGTTCGATGAACCCACTTCCGCGCTCGATCCGGCTGCAACCGCCAGTATTGAGGAATTGATTACTGACCTTAAAAACAAGGTTACGATTCTGATCGTAACCCATAATATGCAACAGGCCGCGAGAGTATCTGACTATACCGCCTACATGTATGTCGGTGAACTGATCGAATTTGGGGTTACGGATACCCTTTTTATCAAACCGCAGCATAAGCAAACCGAGGACTACATTACTGGGCGGTTTGGCTAGGACGCTACGCTACACAGCGTTTTCGATCTCCCCTTCCTCTTTGTCCTCTTTCATAAGATATCATTCGTCTGTATTGCCGACCTTTGCAGAAAAGCTGATTCGATGGCAGCTTGTATCTGGCCGACATCATTTACCATGGCAAGGTAACAATGATGCCTACTCAATCTGGGTAGCCGAGATCATGTTGCAGCAAACCCAGGTGACAACCGCTATTCCCTACTACCAGCGATTCATGCTCGTCTTTCCGGAGATTGCAACGCTGGCAAATGCTACGCTTGAGAACGTTCTGGCGCTGTGGAGCGGTCTTGGCTATTACGCGCGCGGTCGCAATCTTCATCGCGCCGCCCGCCTGATCATGCAAGTGCATGATGGCATTTTCCCCACCAGTGCCGCAGCCATCGAACAACTTCCCGGAATTGGCCGTTCAACAGCAGCTGCAATTGCGGCATTCGCTTTTGGTGAACGCTGCGCGATTCTGGATGGCAATGTCAGGCGCATTCTGGTACGTTATTTCGGAATCAGCGGTCACCCTGCTGACAAGCTGGTTGAAACCAGACTATGGCAGCTGGCAGAAACGCTGCTGCCGATAAATAATCACAAAAAATCCATGGCGACCTATACGCAGGCGCTTATGGATCTTGGCGCACTCGTTTGTACTCGCAATCAACCAGCATGCGCATGTTGCCCACTTCAAGTGGAATGCATCGCTTTTGCCCACAATCAAACCGATCAACTACCCACGCCCAAACCCAGAAAGACACGACCGGACAAGAGCATCACCCATTTATTGCTGATTAAAGACAACAGAATTTTATTGGGAAAACGCCCGCCTTCTGGTATTTGGGGAGGGTTATGGTGTTTTCCAGAAATTCCGTTTGACCCCGGCAGCAACAATGCTTATTCTAAAGATTTAGCGGATTCAGCAGATCGCCGTACACTGTTACCGGAATTTCCCTGCATAGCCCATACTTTCACACACCTCAGACTCCATATTTATCCACGACTGATATATATCGGACAGGATGTGGCGTTTGAAGAAAAAGAAAATCAGTGTTGGGTAACCGTCAGCCAGGCATTGCAACTGGCGATTCCAGTACCGATCAGGAAACTGCTATTAATGGTATCCAATCTCCTGCATCACCCCGCCAAGTAGGAGCAGCACAGCCGAAACGATGGAAAAACAACAGCTACGCCAGAATTTGCGTCGATTGCGCCAGAAAATAACACCAGCACAACGGTTACATTGGAGTGATGCGATCAGCCAGAACCTCAAGCAAGGCTTTCCTCAGATGCAAAACTGCTGTATCGGCGGCTACTGGCCACATGCCGGAGAATACGACCCACTCCCTTTTATGCAATGGTTGAGCGCCAATGGCGCGGCACTTGCATTGCCCAAAGTGCTCGCGCCATCCAGGCCGCTTGAATTTGTTGCATGGTGGCCTGATGCGTCGATGAAAAAAGATACCTATGGAATTCTGTTCCCGGACAAAAGCCCAGCAGTAACAGTCGATGCCATTCTGGTTCCGATGCTGGGTTTTGATACAGGCGGCTTCCGGCTTGGTTATGGTAGTGGCTACTTTGACCGGACACTGGCCAGTCTGACCCCCCGCCCATTAACGATTGGAATTGCCTTTGAAGTGCTGAGAGCACCAACGATTTTTCCGCAGCCACACGACATTGCCATGGATTATATCGTTACCGAACGAGCTATTTTTTATCGACAGCAGGGTAAGCTTGTCATGCTCCCCTCCGAAGCATGCGCTAGTATGGCGCGGTAAATGCCCAGACGAACCATTCTGCCGTCGATCACCATTATCACTACACCCTCAAATCCAGCCTCAATCGTGCGTACCCCAGCGCGGCATCAAGTCATGCGCCACACCCAGATGATCCAGTATGCGTGCAACGACAAAATCAACGATATCCTGAATGGTCTCGGGGTGATGATAAAAGCCTGGGTTGGCAGGCAGAATGGTGGCGCCTGCATGAGCAAGTTTCAACATGTTTTCCAGATGGATGGTTGAAAAAGGCATTTCGCGTGGAACGATAATCAAGGGACGTTTTTCTTTCAGCATGACATCGGCCGCGCGCTCTATCAGTCTCTGGCTCATTCCAACCGCGACTGCCGAAAGTGTTCCCATGGTGCACGGACAAATTACCATGGCATCAGCAGGATTGGAACCTGACGCAACTGGCGCAAACCACTCTTCACGACCAAATACGCTCAGCATTCCGGTTGTAGTGTTGAAATACTTGTTCAAAGCAATCTCGGTTTCTTGGGGACGCGAGGACAAAACCAGTCCCATTTCCTGCTGTGCCACAATTTGCGCAGCTTGTGAATAAAGCAGATATACCCGACAGCCTTGTTGTAACAATATTTCCAGTAGACGGATGCCATATGGCATGCCGGACGCGCCGGTCAGCGCAACCGTAATCGTTTTATCAGGAATGTTCGCCTCACTCATGGTTCCGATTGATAGATGTAGACGGTGCCGTCGGCCATATGGCAACACATGGCCAGCGCACCCGGCAACACAGCCAGAATATTCAAATTATTGTTTCTCGATTCTTAGTTACTTCGATGATCCTCATCATGATTCTCAATATTTCCATCCATTTCAAGCTCATGGCGCCGCACAAAGTCTTGCGTACTGTCAATCCCGCGTAGCTGCAAAATATAGTTACGTACCGCAGCCTCTACCAATACAGCCAGATTGCGCCCGGCAGCGACAGGAATGGTTACCTTGCGTATTCTGACATTCAGAATTTCCTCATTGAGATTGCTCAGCGGCAAACGCTCATAGGCGCCAATTTCACTGCTGGTGGATTTTTCCAGATACACGATCAGCTTCATGTTCTTACGGCGGCGAACAGCAGTTTCGCCAAAAATAGTCCGAATGTTCAACATACCCAAACCGCGTACTTCAATGAAATCCCTCAGTAGCGGTGGACAGCATCCTTCCAGTGTTTCTGGTCCGATACGCGACAGCTCGATCACATCATCGGCTACCAGGCCATGCCCACGGCTGATCAACTCCAGCGCAAGCTCGCTTTTGCCAACGCCACTTTCGCCCGTAATCATGACGCCCATGCCGAGTACATCCAGTAATACGCCATGACAGGAAATGGTTGGCGCCAAATTCCTCACCAGGTAGGAATGCAACAACCATATGATTTGTGAGCCCGTACTACTGGAACGCAACAACGGTGTCCGCGTTCGGCAGGAAAATTCACTGATACTGTCGGGAATCACCAGATTATCCGCGACGATCAAACAGAAAGGATTGCTTGCTTCCAGTGCAGATATTTTTTTTTGCAACACGGATGGATCCATTTCCAGTAGAAATGTAATCGATGCCTGATTCAGAACCTGAATCCAGTTTGGATTCACAAAATTCAGATACCCAATGAGATTCTGTGCGCGACCTGAAACCTCGGTATTCTCGAGCTGCTTGTTTATTCCAGTTGATGACGGACTCCACCGCAGTGTCAGTTTCTCCTCGTTGTCCCTGAATAATTGGGAAATATCAATCCGCGACATGCTCTGGCTCAAGCGTCCAGTCTGATACCAACTGGTGGATTTCTTTGGCATCCTTGCTATACAACAATTTCTCACGAAACCTTCTGTTACTGAACATTTGCGCCAGCTCACTCAATATCTGCAGGTGTTGATCGGTTGCCTTTTCCGGCACCAGCAAAATACAGGCAATATTAACAGGTTGCCCATCCGGCGCATCGAACGGAATTGCTTCTTTTAACCTGACCAGCATCAACGCAGCTTCGCGCAGACCTTTAATTCTGCCATGAGGAATCGCGACGCCTTGCCCGAGGCCGGTTGAACCCAGCTTTTCGCGTGTAAACAAGCTGTCAAAAACCTGGCTGCGCGCCACATGAAGCGTATTCTCAAACAGCAGACCCGCTTGCTCAAAGATACGTTTTTTACTGGTGGCTTCCAGATCAATCATTACATTTGATTCTGGCAATAATTTAGAAATAAGATTCATGAATAATCAAAAAATCAGTTGGTTTCCGGCACGCGGAGCAATAACAGCCTGGAAACCTGGGTAAACGATCTTGTGCAAGGCTTGCGGTGCAGCACACGCAGAAGCATCGACTCCCCAAGAAAAGACTGTTTTATTCGGGTTGCTCAAGCGGCTGGTCTTTCAATCCGCCATGATTTCGCTGATCTATTCCCTTTTCCTTGTGTTTCAGAATTTGACGATCCAGTTTATCGATCAGACTGTCGATGGAAGCGTACATATCGGGGCTATCCGTTTCGACAAAAATATCTTTCCCTCGTAAATGTATCGTTGCCTCAGCTTTTTGTTGGAGTTTGTCCACCGACAGTATTACCTTGATATCAATCACGTGATCAAAATGGCGTTTAATCTTTTCAATTTTTGACAAGATGTATTCACGCAGTGCAGGCGTTATTTCCACATGACTACCGGTGAGATTCAAATTCATTATTTCTCCTTGTTGAACGGTTGTAACGAATAAAGTAATAAAAAGTTCTAGAGCATTTTACGTAAATTCGTCGGGGGAATGTGCATTAACTCTCGATATTTTGCAATAGTTCGCCGCGCAACGATAATGCCTTGTTGTGCCAGCAACTGCGACAGATGGTTATCACTCAGTGGTTTTACGGGATTCTCATTTTGTATTAATTGCTTAAGTAGACTGCGAATTGCGATTGATGAACAGGCATCTCCCTGGCTCGTGGTTACATGGCTGCCAAAGAAATATTTAAATTCGAAAATGCCATGTGACGTTCTCATGTACTTATTAGAGGTCACACGCGAAATGGTGGATTCATTCAATGTCAGGGTTTCAGCAATTTCGCGCATCGCCAGCGGACGCACTGCACCTTCCCCATGTTCGAGAAAAGCCTGCTGACAATCAACGATCGCCTGACCCACGCGCACGATGGTATGCGCACGCTGGCGAATGTTTCGGATCAGTATGCGCGCCTCCTGCAATTGCCCTCTGAGCAGACGGGCATCTTCACTGCGATTGTTTTTTAAGATCTCCGCATAGCGCTGATTAACGTGAACGGGCGGCACTGTTTCCTGGTTAAGTTGCGCCAGCCAGCCTTTGTCAGACCTGACTACCACAATATCGGGCACAATATAACGCGCAACCGATGAATTGAAGTTGCTGCCAGGCTTGGGATTCAATCGGGTGATTATCTGCTGAATACACTGCAGGCAAGCTTCATCGCACCCCAGCACTTTCTGCAATAGGCGGAAATTTCTGGCTGCCAGAATTTCCAGATAATTTTCCACTAATTCCAGTGCTTGCGGGCGGCAAGATATATCTGCTGGCAGAGCTTTGATCTGGAGCGACAGGCATTCCTGTAAAGTTCTTGCGCCCACACCGGGCGGATCCATCTGCTGGAGATATTCAAGCGCTGCCTGTAATTCGATACAACTTATCGCGAACTCGGGCGGCGATAGCTGCAATAACTCATCAATATCCTGGGTAAGATAGCCATCCTCATCCAGACTGTGAATCAGCAGATTGGTAATTTGCCGTTTTTGTCCGGGTAGCTGACTCATGCTGAGCTGCGTCAGCAAATGTTCCCGCAAACTGACAGATTTAATTGCGAAACGCGAATATTCCATATCGCTGCCATCATTATCATGCGAACCCGATAACTGATGCTGATAATCGCTGCTGTCATCGCCATATAAGTCAGAAGACGCCTCCAGCTGCTCATGACCCTCCGTTTCTGCGGAATCAGGTGAGTCAGCGGCCACGGCGGCTTCGGATAACTCGGACAGACCAGGATCAGGGCTGTCATCCAGCTCCAACATTGGGTTTTCCTGAACCATCTGCTCGATTTCCATGTTCAAATCGAGTGTTGACAGAGTCAGCAACCTGAGAGCATGCTGCAGTTGCGGCGTCAGTGTCAGACTGGTTGTCTGTTTAAGTAAAAGTGCCGGTTTCATATTTCCAGAAAAATAATCGGTGCGCCTTCAGGCAATCCTATCAAAGCTGGAAATTCTCACCCAGATAAACTTCTCTGACACGAATATCGTTGACAATGTCTTCGGACTTACCACTCGCGAGTACCTCGCCTTCACTGATAATATAAGCACGATCGCAGATTCCAAGAGTTTCCCTAACATTATGATCGGTAATCAGTACGCCGATACCACGCGCCTTCAGAAAACCGATTACTTTCTGAATGTCCAGCACTGAAATAGGATCTACTCCGGCAAATGGTTCATCCAGCAGAATAAAACGTGGGCGGGATGCCAGTGCCCGTGCGATTTCAACACGCCGTCGCTCTCCACCTGAAAGGCTGATGGCCGGACTCTCGCGTAAGTGTCCGATATGAAAATCATGCAACAGGTCATCCAGCTGCTGCATGGTTTCATCTTCGGACAATCCCTGCAGCTCAAGTATCGCAGCAATATTCTCCTCAACCGTAAGACGCCGAAAAATGGAGGCGTCCTGTGGCAAATAGCTCAACCCCAGACGGGCGCGTTTATAAATTGGCAACTGACCGAGATTGTGTTCATCCAGAAAAATCTCCCCGCTGGTCAGCGGAACCAGACCGATGACCATGTGAAAACAGGTTGTTTTGCCTGCGCCATTCGGCCCCAGCAGTCCGACAACTTCACCGCTGTCAACAGAAAACGAGACATCCAGCACGACCTTGCGTGTCCTGTAATGCTTCTGGAGGTGCTGTGCGCGCAACTCGCTCATCCCTGAACCTGCCCAGAATAGTCGAAACTGCCAGGAGGCAGTCCGGAAATAGCAATCGTAGCGAGGGCAAAGCTGGTTAAGCTGGACTTTTTGATCATTTGAGGCGAATAGTGGCTCTATTTAACGAAAAGCATTGGAAAATCCGACCCGACAGATCCGTCCGCAGTAGACCAGACTGTTCTCGAACAGCCTCCTGAACCGTATCATGGATTCCAAACAGAACCCAGGCACAAACAAAAATAAACGCCTGCCTGTGCGTCGCACGCAGACAGACAGTATGCATCTGATAAGCAAAGAAGTATTTTTCATGTGCAGCAGAGTATTGTGGCAAAAAACATGAATTCCCAGAAGTACCGTTACCTTTCTGTTTCCTCGACTGGCTGCGTGACAGGTTGCCGGTTCCTTGGTTGAATAATCGCGCGTACCCGGCTATCCGGTTTTTTTCCATTCTTTGATTCCACCTGGCCGGTCACCTGAAAGAAATCGCGCCTGATGTCATACGTTATATAGTCTCCCGTCACTTCGTCCCCGCCACGTTTCAGCCTGGCGTTGCCAAACAGCTCTATTTTGTCGGTTTTGTCGTCATATTCAACCCGTTTGCTCCACGCCTCGACATATTCATCCACGCCATCGCGCTTCTCTCTGAAGCTGGCCAGGTTGCCATAAGCAATCGCGTAACGATACCCCGTACTATCTTCTTTCATAATAACTTTGTCTGCCTGTATTCTGAGCGTCCCCTGAGTCAACCGCACATTACCCGTAAATATACTGGTGCGAAACGCACCTTTACGTTTGTAATCCTCAACAGTGGCGCTATCGGCCTCCAGGTGGATAGGCTTATCCCGATCCGCGCGTTCCGCCAGGGAAACAAACGGAAAGCAGAAGCACAAAAAGAATACCAAAATAAAAAAACGTTTCATCATCAGTAGGTTCCAAGCATGAAGTACATCCAGGAAAATTTGGCAGAGTAACACATCAATAACGGCAACTCACCATGTTGCCCAACATTTCGAACAGTGTACCGAAGGCTATTCCCGGACAGCCTTCTGGCCTCCGCCGCGCTGATCATCAGCGTTGACTCGTGACTGTAGCTGAATTTCTCCTGTCTCATTATTAAGTATCATCCCTACCGAATTAACGATGCTGTTCATTCGAAAGACAACCACGGCGTGATCAGTTTTTGCCAAATCCGCATCAGGCGTAATATGTAAAAATTCGGTCATCATACGAATGAGATCCTTGTCCGCATCCTCTCCTCTAAGAATAAGAACGTTCCCGCTGAGAAAAATATCGTCACCACCCGCAAGCAGCTCCGCTTGATCCGCAGTTACCCTCAGCAACGGCTTGTCAGCCTCGATGTTTGTAAACCTTACCTGTTCCAGCAGCACATTATCCTCCTGCGGATAATGCGTCATCCTCGTCGCCGCAAAGCGGCGGTCTGCGGTGGCATCATAGTTACTCTGAATGCCCTCAAGATGTTCAATTATGTAATCTGCGCCACTCCGCGTGACAGAACCACCTTGTCGGCTTTGTTTCTGAAAGAAACCCTCCAGCAGTATCGTCAGCAGCAACAAACCGACAAGCCATATTGCTGGTCGTAACATATAAGAACGGATCATAGGGGTGCCCATAGGAAAGTTATCCCGGCCTGATAGCGTTAATTATCAGCGATCCACATCAATGGTGCAAACCACCAATCAAACGTTTTATCAAATTAAAAAACAACATGTTAAAACTATTCTTTTATTGGGATCTCAGTTGTTTCAATCGGAAAGAAACTTTCTGCTGGTGCAGGTTTGCCAATATGACACCCCTGCGCAAAATCAATATTAAGATCTTTCAGCATTTCCAGTATTACCTGGTTCTCCACGAATTCAGCTGTAATTTTTTTACCAAACCCTTTCGCCACGCTACAAAGAGCAGCAACCAGTATTCGGTCATCCGGATTGCTCTCGAGACTCCGGATGAAAGAGCCATCAATTTTGACAGCATCGACAGGCAATTCGCGCAAATAATAAAAAGAGGAAAAACCAACACCAAAATCATCCAGAGTAAACCCACAACCGAGCATTTTGATCTCACGCAGCAAATTACGGGTACCAGGCAGATTATCCAGCGCTGCTGTTTCTGTGATTTCAAACATCAGCAGGGATGGATCGATCTGACAGGATGCAATGGCGCTATTAATAAGTGGCAACAATTCAGGATCATTAAAGGCATGCGCCGATAAATTAATCGACAAACCGATTCGTCGATCACTCTGAGCGTTGATTTGAGCAGCCAATGCAACTGCCCTGCGCAATACCATGTGGTCTATTTTGTGGATGAGGCCAGTTTGTTCTGCCGCAGCAATAAACTGAGCCGGCGAATGGACGGTTCCATCCTCATCAAGCATACGCAGAAGCACTTCGTAGTGACTGATCTCACTACTGTTTAATGACAGAACAGGTTGCAGGTAGAGTCTGTATTGGTTATGCAAAAAAGCGTGTTCAATTTTCTCTCGCCAATGTACCAATGTATGCACGCGCTCGCGTGATTGATCACTATTGGAGAAAAGGTGCCAGCTGCCGCGCCCGGTTTCTTTGGCCTGATACATCGCCAAATCGGCAGCGGCAAGCAAATCATGCACATTGTCGCCATGATCCGGGAAAATTGCGATGCCAATGCTGGCAGCGATATTGTAAGTGCGTCCCTTGAATTTGAACTGCGCCTCGTTCAAACGGGTAAGGATTTTCTTGGTCACTTCAATTGCCGCCTCCGGAGTAATTTCCGGAAGGATGACGGAAAACTCATCACCACCCAATCTGCCTGATACATCAGCCTGACGAATGGTTTGTGACAGAAGATTGGCAACCATTCGCAGCAGCGCATCCCCCGTCTGATGACCACTGGTATCATTGATATACTTGAAGCGATCCAGGTCAAAAAACAAAAGCGCGCCAGGATGCTGATAACGCTTCGACCACTCCAGGATTTGTTCAAGCTCCTCGCTGAAACGACGCCTGTTATATAGATTTGTCAATGGATCGTGATCCGCCAGCCACGCCAGATGACCTTCCACACGTTTGTATTCGGTAATATCCAGCCCAACTGACAAAACCTGGGAGGCGTCATTGCTGGTACTCCAGTTGAGGCGTGAATGCAGCCAGGCAATATGGCGTTTCGAGTGATCCTTGCATAGCAAAACAGCCTCATGCCGTAACTGATCACGCTGTCCCTGCTGAATATCAAGCAGATGAGTAGCCAGATTCCGATTTTCATTATCAAGCGACATCAATGCCAGAAAATGCGTACCCTGTAATTCACTTTCACTGTAATGGGTCAATCGTTCACCAAACGCATTAATCATCACAATTCTGCCATCGATGTCCTGCGTCAGAATGATAACCTGTACTGTATCCAAAAGGTGTTCGATAAAACTCTTTTCATCGCTAAGGGCATCACGTTGTTCAACCAGCATTCTGGTACGGTAGGCAATCTTTTCCTCCAATTGCTCAAGCCGGTGAGACAGGGCGAGCGAGGCATCGTAGAGAAGGTCAATTTCATCATTGAGGTATCGTTTTCGCCTGGAAACGGCAAGCGCATCGCGAAAACTGCTGAAGCTCCCGCCCGCCAGTCGCGGCAGGGTCGATACAATATGCGTAAGGCGGGATAATGATCCGGCCAGCAGGCTGAACAACACGATTTCTGACAGTATCAGACCTATCAGACCAATCACGACAATACGCCACACCGACTCCTGGATCGCCTGGATAGTTTTGGAAATATCAGTGATAACAATTAGCTGTGCCTGATCAGACGCGCTGATACTCTCGAGTGGCAGTGATTTTATCCGGTAATTCCGCTTCCCGGATTCAATTTGCACACCACCGGCAATCGTCTGCAGATCAGGATATTGTATTGCTGCCTTGCGTAAAATCGCTAGGTTGCTCTGGCTGCTGGTCAATGCAGTAATATGACTATTCCATTCGGAAATGTGCATGTCACTACCAGCCTGTAGCCTGGGAGCAGCATCCGCATACCCGATAATCAGTCCGATATCGGCGCCGGATGTGCGTCGGAAGTTCAGAAAAACGTCAATCAGGGATGCGCCGACAGCAATAGCTCCCACGCGAACACCATCAATCAGCAGAGGCTCGATCGTATATTGCGTGCAGTTGTCCACACAAATCATCGGCATCGCTGGTTGCTCTCTTCGATTTACTTCACGAATATAATCAAACATCAGGCTGTCACGCTTCGAGCTGGGATCAAGACTACTCCAGCTCGCCAGCAGCACATTGTCGACATCATAAAAGCGGAGATCTTCGATACTGTCCTGAATCTGAAATACAGTCCAGTAACGATCAAAATTTTCAAACAGCGTATCCGTATTCCTGGACAACAAACTATTTTCCACACCTTTGAGATAAGGAATGATTTTAATGAGTTGGTGCAGATTCTGCGAACTGCGCCCAATCAAACTTTCAACTTCCCGGACATAGCGCTGATCCTGCATTTCGCGCTGCTGTTCGATCGTATCGATCAAACCGTTGTAATTCAACCAACTGAATGTCGTTACCACCAGCAGCAAGATCAGGCTACTCAGCAAAGAAACCTTCCAGTTCAGCCCAACGAAAATCCCGGACAACTCACGGCTGCTGTTGTGCGATGTGCTGCTATGCTTGGAAATAGAGGGTTTCATTCACCGCGACATCAGAAACGGTAGGAGGCTTGAAACGAGAACATATTCCAGTGTTGCCCGACACGGCTGATGTCGGTATTGTCCATGCTTGAAAGCCAGCCAGTACCGTTGATACGATGATACTCGGTTGCCAGCATGATGGCAGGCGTCACGTTCCAGCGCATCCCAACGGTCAGGTCTTTTGCAAACCGGGTATGTGCCGGACGGCCTGTGGCAGCAGCGAATTCCTTCCCCCTGCGGTCGGTTCTGTCAGTAAACAACAAATCATAACGCAACATAACTTCCCATTTAGGCGCAAAGCGATAAGTGCCCTGCAGATAACCGCTTTCTCCTGTAAACTTTTGCTCAAACGCCTGAATGCCAAAATCCCGCAAACGAAACGCCCGCAGCGCATATTCAGAGGTGATACTCCAGCGCTCCGCGTTGTATTGTGCCGACAGAATCAAAGGCGCGAATTCGAGTGCGCCGGAATCGAGAAAATCATTAACACCGGGATCATAACCAGCATTGACCTGCGCACCACTCACCGCAAAACGAAACCGCCCATCTGGCCGTTCATAGGAAACTCTGCCGATATAGGAAAGTTTGGTTTTGAGATCGCCTGGCCGGTTCGCGCCAAGAATTGATACTTCGGTATCTCGATCGTTCACCTGGGGAAAAACAGTACCGAATTGTACCGTCAAATTACCCCAGTCCGTGCGCGATTCACCATATAGTTGCGCACCATCCGAGGCCAGAGCAAGATTGCGCGTGCGCTCAAAATAGATCGATTGAGGCAAGATGATACTGGGACGGGCAAAGGGGACGTCACGCGTATCATTATAGAATCCCAATGGATTTTTGGTTCTGCCCAAACGGATACCAAACTCGCCGGCTGGAACGTCAATGATGCTGTAATCCAGAAAACCAAAATCGATACTAATGCCGCGTCGGCTGCTCTGACCCGCTCTGCGCCACAATAACTGTCCGGATAACTGCAATTTTGCAACAGGGCGCAGTGACGCCACCAAACCCAACTCACGAAAATCCAGGCTGCCTTTGCCATCACTTTTTCCAAAAAAATTATTTTTGTTGGTTTTGATGTACCCCTGGCTCAGAAAACCATTGATCCGGAGTGAGCTAATGCCATCCTTCTGTATAAACTCATCAGCAACGCCAGTAGTAGGCAAAAACAGCATTCCAGCCAGTGCAATACAAAACCGAAGACTGACACAAGGTAATCGGCGAAGGTAATTAATCGACATGAATCACCCTGACATTTTCATCAATTCTGGCTTCACTTAAATAACCAATTGCGCCCGGTGTGCTGGTAACCAGCGCGTACATCTCATCCTCTGATTGAACTGTAATAGGAGATTGCCCAGTCCCGGTAAAGGTCAACCTGTCCCATGTGGCGCGCAACTGGTAGGGGAAAACATGTAGTTGCTGTTTGGCAAATACGTTATGAATTGGTGCATCATCCGGCAGGACAAAGACTTGAATAGGAGGGCCATCTTTCCAGGTGCGAAGCCGCATACCAAATACAGAGCGCAACAGGTTGCGGGACAAGTGATTCGTACTTACACCGGGATGTGTAACGGGCCTGACGACTCTGGCAGGCTCCCCAGCCAATGCCAAACCACAAAAAAAAATAAACCCAGTTAGGAAAACAACCCTGAGACTGTGAAATAGGCGATCCCCTGTCACGGTTTTATTCTGACCTGATAGGCGCTAACCAGGCAGGCGGGCATACTCGTTACGTGTGGCTGTATCCATCAATCGACGATGACCGTTACGTAGCGAGGAAAGATCAGCTGACCAGAATTCGCCGTGATCGGTAACCAGCTCCCAGGTATCCCGATTGTTACCCCGCACCCTGTCCAGCATATCTGGCACATAGACATGGTAAGGGCAGCGAACGCCGTGATAATCGGAAGTTGGCCCGATTGGATCAAGTTGCAGGCTATAGAACCCCAGCAGTTTGTTCAACGCTGGATCCATGGACGAGAGCAAGTGATAAACCTTGTGTCTGGCGCATAACCGGATAACACCGACCACCAGTGCGAGCATTGGGTGGGGAAAACGGCGCCGGTCATGCTTTGCGACAGATGCCTGGCCATTCTGGCCATTGCTTGCATCGGAAACATGATCTTTTTTTCGTCTAAAAAATTCACTGAGAATGGCAAAACGGGACACCTCCCCGATTTGCTGACGTAACGTGGTATCGAGCGTAACTCCCGGGAAAAAACGAGTATGTAATTCTGTCGGAAATTTATTTTCGGGATGTCTCTGATCCGGCAGAATCAGGCGAACGGTTCCCACAAAAATACCGGATGAACGGTGCCGTAACAGAACATGCACAGCACGACTGTCATACTCGTCATGCTCCAATCCATCTGGAAACCTTGAGCCACTGAAGTCCGGGAACGTATTGTGCACGCACAATATCCGATAGCGTAACGCAAAAACTTCTTCGAGCAATTCTGGTGTATCAGCATTAACGATTTCAAAATATTCATCGAAAGCAGCTTTAATTTCATTCATGGTATTTTCCCGATTAGGCGTAACTTGAACAGTGCCCACATTCAACCTGAGCCAACTGGATTCTATTGCGTCAACCTGCTATCAAACCGAAGAATAACTTTATGATTCACCTTTAAATTCGGACTACAGATCAGAACCTCCTGTAACCTCAGGTGCTTATACTTCATTATCAGCAATCAGATAAAATCTGACCTGTCGCCATAATGAGACACAAGAATAAGTGTAATCTATCACAAATTAATGACAACACCATGAGAAAAATCAATATAACTATGTATTTTTTACAGTAATACGCTGTTTGTTCCAATATTCCATCATCATCAATAGCCAGACCATGGTGCCATGGTAGCCTGCATGCTCGTGCAAATGCTGATCCAACAGCGTGTCAATAAACTCATCCCGTATGATGTGGCGTGACTTCAGGTCGTGCAGGCTGTCTGCCGCGATTTCCTTGAGTCCTTTGTCGTTTTTTAACCACACTCCAAATGGCAGACCAAACCCCTGTTTTGGTTTGGCAATGATTTCGTCCGGCAAGAAATCACGAAGCGCCTTTTTGAAGAAATAACGCAACTGAGTCCCCTTCAGTTTTAGCTGGGGCGGCAGTTTTGCGGAAAAAGCAACCATTTCATGATTGAGGAACGGGAATGCAGCTTCCATACCAGCCAGTTGGCAGGCCTGCACTACTTTGGGCAGATCATTGTCTGCCAACGTAAATTTCCAGTCGTGCGCCAACATACGGTTGATTAGGCTGCTTGCTCGGGATTCGTTATAAGTCTGTTCAAGCAGGACAGCAGGGTAGTCCGGCTGAATCTGCGCCAGAAATTCATCCGAAAAAACTGTGTTTATGCCATAACGCACCAGTAAGTTATAAGTTTCCATCCGATGCGGCATGGGAACGGTTGCCTGTGCGATATAGCTCCGCATCTTTCGAGTAAGCACCGGGCCAGACTCGGATGGTAACGACAAAACCAACGGGGCAATCACCTGATCGCGCAACCACGCTGGAATTCTGTCATATAGCGAAAAAACATACTGCTTGGCATAGCGCGTATTGCCACCAAAGAACTCATCACCCCCATCACCGCCCAGTAACCTGTCAAGCCCGTCCTGCTTTGCCATGCGTGCGCAGTAGTAAGCCGGGATGGCCGAAGCGTTGCCAAATGGCTGATCAAAAACTGCGGCAATCCCGGGAATCGCAGCCACCACATCATCAGGCGTTACATAATACTCATGATGATCTGTTGAAAAATGACGCGCCGCAATGCGCGCATAAGACATCTCGTCATAACCCTCCGCCTCGAACCCAATCGAGTAGGTTTTCGCTGGCTTGCCTGTTACCTCGGTCAATATACCCGCCAGAGTGGAACTATCTGTCCCCCCACTCAGAAAAGCGCCAACCTGCTGATTCCGTGTTGCTTCGCTGACGCTTGTTTTCAACAGAGCAAGAAATTCCTGTTTGAGTTCCGAAAAGGGGCGTTCGCCGGTTTCATCGAATTGTATTTGTGTGTACCGATCGCATTGCACCTGATCACGGGTAAACGTCAGTAATTCCCCAGGAAGCAATTTTTTTTGTGCCAGATAAATGCTATCGGGCGCGGGGATCATATGAAAATAAAAATAATTGAATATGCCTTGAGGGTTGATGTCAGCGATAGCTTGCGGATGCCCCAACACGGAATCGGCACGGGTTGCAAATAAAATTCCATTTTTTATGCGTTGATAATAGAGTGGACGTGTCCCCATTGGATCGACGGCCAGATTGAGTTCGCCAGTATTCCGGTCAAAAACGCAACAGACAAATTCTCCGGCAAGCATTGCAAAAACCGCCTTGCCCCGTCGCCGCCACTGACTGGCGAATATTGCTGCCACGTTGTCCGCCGGGATATCCGGCTGCGCGGATACTTGCCTGAATTTAACGTCACCATAGATGGCAACCAGCAAATCATCCGCTTCATATATATGCGCAAGATGAGGCGCCGCCGCAATTGATATGGCGCAATCATTCTTGACAATCGTTTGCACATGACTGTTATCGAAACAAGCCAGTGGTCTCGTCATGCGTTCAATTACCGCTCTATTCTCGATTGCAGCGCAACCTGTCTCCAACCAACCACAAATTCCGCTCATATTATCTCCTGACAGGACCTATCTGCCGGCACTCCTTGAGCAACCAGCATTACAAATGATGTTGTGTGAAAAATATAAATATCAGCGTTGCCTTCTTAAACCAGCACCTCCACCGGAGCGGGATGACCCAGAAAGGCGGTTGGGCTTGCAGTCAGCCCATAAGCCCCGGACTGAAAAACAACAACCAGATCGCCAGGCTCCGCCCTGGCCAGCGCCATACGGTCAGCTAGCAAATCGAGCGGGGTACATAACGGGCCGACGACCGATACTGTCTCGGTATCAGCAATATCCATTTTATTTCCCACTGCAACAGGATAGTTTTTGCGAATCACCTGGCCAAAATTCCCAGAGGCAGCCAGATGATGGTGTAATCCGCCATCCGTTACCAAAAAGGTTTGCCCTCTCGACACCTTTTTGTCCAGTATTCTGCAAACATAAATACCTGCTTCACCAACAAAATAACGACCAAGTTCCATTACAAACCGTACGCCAGGCAATGCCGGCTCAATATCCGCCAGAAGCTTCCCGAGATTACTGCCGATCAAAGCCAGATCCAGCGGCTGTTCGCCAGGAAAATAAGGTATGCCCAGACCACCACCGATATTGATAGTGCGTACCGCAACCGGAGAGATAGAAGCGAGATGCACGCCCAGCTGCAATGTTTTTTCGTGTGATTCCCGAATCGCCTCTACTTTCAGATTCTGCGAACCACTGAAAATGTGCAATCCTTCAAAATCAAGATTATTTCTGGCAATGCGCGCCAATATGGCGGGGACAGTTTCCGCATCGATACCAAACTGCCTGGCGCCCCCGCCCATTTTCATGCCGGATGACTTGAGTTCAAAATCCGGATTGACGCGCACGGCTACTTTGGGACGAATGGACAGTTGGTCAGCCAGCTCGATGATATTTGTCAATTCATGTTCAGATTCGATATTCAGGACAATGCCGGCAGCAATCGCACACGCCAGATCCTGACGATTTTTTCCAGGGCCAGCAAAACTGATATTTTCCGGCAAAATACCGGTATCCAGCGCAATTTTCATTTCTCCTGCCGATGCCACATCGACACCGTCCACCAATTGCGCAAGATGTTGCACAACTGCCGGCATGGGGTTGGCTTTCATTGCATAGTGCAGATGAATACCATGTGGCAGATATTGACGCAGCAGACCAACGCGCTCGCGGATCAATTGCCGGTCATAGGCATAGAACGGAGTTCGTCCGATTCGCTGCATCAAACGGGTAAGCGGTATGCCGCCGATGACGAGACAGTGGTCTTCCACCGGAAAAGGTTGCCGCAAAGGACTATGCAATGGTTGACTGTTTTTCATGGCTGGGTTGTCTCAAAAACATGTGAAAATTCTGCCGCAAGCGCCTTCCGGTCAATCTTGCCATTGGGGTTACGGGGTAGGCTGGCTTGTCTGAGTTCAACCAGACCCGGCAGCATGAAAGCAGGCAACTGCTGTTTACAGGCGGTCAGAATTTTTTCCTCGACCGCATCAAGCCCCGCCACGGGCAACGCCACCACTACGATCGCCTGCCCCAGCGCAGGGTGGGGAACACCGAAAGCCGCTGCTTCGGTAACGGTTTCGGTCGCGTAAACAACTTCCTCTATTTCAGTCGAACTGACACGGTAACCGGACGTTTTGATCATGTCATCACGCCGCCCGATAAAGTATAGAAACCCTTCTTCATCCATACGCACAGTATCACCAGACCACACCGCCAGTTCCGGAATCGTCAGCCCCGATTGGCGAGGTGCAATTGGCCTGAAGCAGGCTGCAGTTTTGTCGGGATCATTCCAGTACCCCATGGAAACCAGCGGGCCGCGATGCACCAGCTCGCCGGGTTCTCCTGGCGCACAATGGGAGCCATCTTCACGTAACACCATCACTTCAACATTAGGGATAGCCTTGCCCATGGAATCAGGACGTTTATCCAACTGATCAGGCGGCAAAAAGGTCGAGCGGAAAGCTTCGGTTAGCCCGTACATCAGATAAATCCTGGTCGCGGGCAGGGCGCTGCGCAATCGTGCCAGTGTCGCCTGCGGCATCGCACCGCCGGAATTAGTAGCATAGCGCAATGAGTCGACGCCCTGCCAATCCAGCTGTGCCAGCTGCACCCACAACGGTGGCACCGCTGCCAGCCCGGTAATTTTTTCCTGCCGGATAATATTGAGAATATCCCTGGGCAGCAAGTAATTCATCAACACAGCAGTCGCACCCACATAAAAAGCAGTACTTAGTTGATTTAATCCATAATCAAAACTCAACGGCAATACTGACAATATGCGATCTTCGTGATGGTTGTCGAGGTATTGCGAAACACTCTTGGCACCGGTAACGAGATTACGGTGGGAAAGCACGACACCCTTCGGCCTGCCGGTGCTGCCGGAGGTATACAAAATGGCTGCCATGTCGCTGTCGGTCAAACGTGAATAACAGTCTCGACCGGATGACGCCGCCAGGAACTGCTGCCAGCCGATCACCTCCAGACCGGAAGGCGTGGATGACCGCGTCGCATCATCCACAATGATAACCATGCGCAGATCATGACAGGATGGCAGCGCAGGCGCCAGCAGTTTGAAACGCTGAGCAGAAGTCACCAGCACCCTGACATTGCAATCCTGCAGAATATAAGCAACCTGCTCGGCTTTGAGCAACGGATTGATCGGCACGAACACTCCGCCGGCGGCACAAGCGCCAAACATAGCGATAACGGCTTCGGCACGCTTTTCAAGGTAAACAGCCAGACGTTCCCCGCGAGAAAATGTATGCAGATTTAACGCATTGGCAAACGAGCAGGTTGCACTGGCAAGCGAGGCATAATCAGTTTTTTGCTGGCGATCGATGAGTGCAACCGCATTGGCAGAGCAATCAGCTGATTTTAAGATCAGTTCGTGAAAAAGGGTGGGCATGTTTGTTAATCAGGAAGATAATTCATGAAATGTACTGGCAGCTGACTCTATCCGGTTAAGGAGCATCTCTAAAAATCCATGTTTCGTTACAATACATCGTTATTTACAAAAAATATCCCTTGCATATAAATCATATGCTGCGTCAATATTTTTTTCTCGCCTCGTCTTGTTTAAAACTCTGAATGTTTAGAGACGCCCGAGGACAACCCCGAAAATTTATTTTGCGCCCGGCCTTGTTTAATTTCCTGGATTTCTGGAAGCACTCTTAAGGCCATATCGGTTCATTAAATCATAAACTGTTGGTCGGGTAACGCCCAGCAGGTCTGCCGCTTTGGCAATATTTCCGTCTACCCTGGCCAAGGCTCTGACGATCGTCTCGCATTCCGTTTTTTCCCGTATTTCGCGCAGCGTAGCCAACTCAATCGGTTTACTGGCGGATCGCAACCCCAGATCATCCGCTGTAATCTGATTATCTTGCGCCATGACAACCGCACGTTTAACACAATTTTCGATTTCACGCACATTACCTGGCCACTGGTGGCTGTCAATCGCGTCCAACGCTTCCTGGCTAAAATTCAATCCTAAGCGTTTATTACTGGCGCAAAAGCGATTTTTAAAAAAATGTGCGAGTAATACCGCATCACCAACACGATCGCGCAACGGCGGGATTTGAATCGTAATCTCACTCAAGCGATAAAACAAATCTTCACGAAAGGTTTTCGCTGCAATCATATCTTTCAGATTCTGGTGAGTCGCGCACACAATGCGTACATCAATCGGGATTTCCTCCCGCCCACCAATCCTCTCAATGGTACGTTCCTGCAGGAAACGCAGTAATTTGGATTGCAGCGGGAAAGGCAGATCTCCTATTTCGTCAAGAAAGAATGTGCCTCCCTGCGCCGATTCGATTTTGCCAGGCGTTTGTTTTATCGCACCGGTAAACGCTCCTTTTTCATAGCCAAACAATTCCGATTCCAGCAGCTGCTCCGGAATGGCGGCACAATTGACCGCAACGAAATGATGTTTTTCTCGATCGCTCAGCTCATGCAGCGCGCGAGCCAGCACTTCCTTGCCGGTACCGCTCTCTCCCAGCAAGGCGACAGAAATATTTGATGATGCAACGCGCTGCACCTGCTGGCAGAGCTTGATCGTGCCCGGATCATTGGAAATAAACCCTGGTATGTCCGTATTTGAGGACGATTCGAGCAGTTCGCGGTTTTCGCATTGCAGTTGATGCAGATAGAACGCCCTGTTAACAATCAGGTTGAGCACATTCGCATCAAAAGGCTTCTGATGAAAGTCATACGCCCCCAGACTAATCGCTTTTAATGCGTTTTCACGATTCTGGTTGCCGGTTAATACAATGACTTTCGTATCTGGCGCCAAATCAAGGATTTGTTGCAAGGTAGCCAGCCCTTCCGTCGCGCCGTCGATGTCTGGTGGCAAACCAAGATCCATGGTGACAACAGCGGGTGCATGCCGTCGTATTTGAGCAAGCGCGCTTTCCCGGTCAGCAGCGGTCACCACCGTACAATTATCAAAACTCCAGCACAACTGTTTTTGCAGTCCAGGATCATCTTCTACTACCAGCAGTTTTTTTTGCTTATCCGTTGCCATTATCCTAACCGTATCAATTATTGAAAGTGTAAAAGATATCGACATATTTTCAAATATATTGAGATGTTGTTATATCACAAATACTTGTTTCCGAATAATGGCAACGTTTCAGTGGTCTCGGTGAAAGGTATCTGATTTTTTATGGTCAAACGATGTCTGCAATCTGATTTGGTACGTAGTATGGCAATCTACACAGACCAGTGTAATATCACTCAACTGCTGCAAAATGATTTCGGCACGTTGTGATGTTTCGGCCTCTGTCGCGATTTCATCAAACCCACGGTGAACGTTCATTCCCAGCGCAACAAATGCTTTTGGCAGAATTCCATGCAAATGCTGCTCGCCTGTATGAGGCATTGCCACACCCAAATTATGCGCATTTTCGGCCAATGCGGCCATGTCCTGTGTGGCCAGCGACTGCAGGATGGCTTGCGTACCTTTGAGCAAGGCGCGCATTTCGGATAAGAGGTGATGGCGCTGCATCATGTTGAGCGGAATGATGTGACGGGTATCCGGGTCGCTGGAGGTAGCGCTAGTTGAGAATGCACCGCTCAGTACACCGATCAGAATCAGGAAAATTTTTTTCATATACGGTTCCATCGATCAGTCATCGGGAGACAACAACAACCTGTGCTCACTCACGCCAGGCAAAAACGGACTGGCACGTCCGGTTACCCAGTCATTGTGACCACTCTTGTAGTAAGGCGCCAGCGGATGACCGCTTTGTCCTCCGGGCATGTGAAAATATCCGGCGGCTTCGTCACCCGGTATGACCCCAAATCGTATCGAAGCGCCGAAATTTACCCCCTGAACACGTGGCATGTGATGATCGCCGGGCAAGGGATCAGCCGGCATATTCAGGAATCCGGCAAGCCACTTAGGCAACGCCCGACTGAACGGGTGATGGATTTTCGCAGTATTTTCCTTGCCCCAGAAATAGGCCATTATACCGCCCGGCTGCGATTGGGCTACTTCAGCAATGTGTTTTGCACTCAATACAAGCAGATTCCGCCAGCTTTGATACCCTGGTGACAGCAAATGTGGTGGTTGCTGTTCCAGCAACTGCCATACCGCATGTTCGACCTGATTCAGCCGTGGCAATGAGAAATCAGGCTGGCCGGTTTTTACCTTGGCGACAAATCCACTCAATGCGCGTCGCATGACCTCATGGCGAAAGTTTCTGACCAGCCGGTAGGATACCGACTGGATGGAAGCATATCCATTCCAGTCGCGCAATGCCTGTTGCATGGCCTGGCTCCAGTCGCTCGACTGGCTCAGCAGAACCTCATCCAGCAATTTCTTCCAGCGCTCCAGCAGCATAGCTCGGTTATCCAGTTGAATCGCCAGCAAATCAGCAGGCGAAAACCGATTGCGTGCCAGCAGCCCATTACGGATTTGCTGACTACGCGCACCAAGTTCATAGCCGCCATCGCCCAACCAGTCCAACATATCGCCATCGACCATGCGCGAATTGCCATTCCAGATTCGCCCACCTGGCGGATTGACAATGCGTGGATAGTCTTCGGGCGCTGCCCAGCCCTGCCAACCGATGTTGTCTTGTTCCCAGCTGGCGGGCAGGCCAAAATCAACATTGCCAGACCGAGCAGGTACCCGACCGGCAATTGTCCACCCGATATCGCCGGTTTTATCGCCAACAATGAGATTCTGTGCTGGAATACCGAGGTCTGGCGCAATCCTGACCGCATCATGAACGCTTCTGGCGGATTCAAGCCTGACAAGATCAAAATTGACGGCGCCTGCACGATGCGCGACCCAGGCCAATGCAAGCGGCACATTATCATGATCGTTCTCCAGAATTGGCCCCCAGTCGGTTTCAACGACCGTTAACGTTTCAGCCGGAGCATTTTTGACCTGTATCGTTTCGGCATGAACCGCCAATGGCATCCATTCGCCATCGTGATGGTAACGAGAAGCATCCTCCGGATGCAATGTGACTCGTACCCAGTCGGCGAAATCTCCGTAAGCATTGGTAAACCCCCAGGCAATATGACGATTTGCACCAACTACGATAGCTGGCGCACCGGGTAGACTGACACCGGTAACATCGATCATCTGTCCCGAATGGTCAGGATCAGGATAAATCAGACGAGTGCGAAACCATAAATTTGGTACCCGTAGCTCCAGGTGCATATCATTGGCGATCAGCGCCCTGCCATCCGCCAGATTACCCATGGCGGCAAAGCCATTGCTGCCTGCCGAATACACCTCCTGAAATTCGATATCACGCAACAGATTTTTATCGAGAGTGCGCAAATCCAACTCACTTTCAGTGGGGAAAGCTGGCCACTCGAACGGTGCGCCATCAAGCGGCGCATCCCATTCACCACCGCTGGCAGTCAGAAAACGATAGGCGCTTTCCGGCAGCGCGAAACGCATGATGGACAGCCCGGCTTCCCGATAAACACTGGCTTCCTGCAAAGTCAGGTACATGGCCATGACCACAAGCAGGCTATCTTCGCTGCGCCAGTTTTGCGGGGCAGTCTGCGTCAGTAGATAAGGAAACGGTCGGACTGTCAGGCCAGCCAGTCCCTGATTCGCTCCTTCTGCATAAGCTGCCAGAAGGGTACGCTGCTCATCTGGCAATGCTTGCAACATCTCCTGTGCGCGACTGCGAAAACGATGTTTACGTGCGCCACGATCTGTCGTCAAGGCCAGACTGCCGAATAGCTCCGCGAGCTCGCCAGAGGCTTTACGACGCAACAAATCCATTTCGAAAAACCGCTCCTGGGCATGAACGTAACCCAAAGCACGTGCCAGATCCAGCCGATTATGACCCGTTAGCGTAGCGCTGCCGGCACTGTCTCGCTCTACTGTGACAGCTTGCAGCAATCCGGTGACCGATTGCGCCCCCTCGTAGCGCGGCAAACTGCCAGCCAGCAACAACCAGGCAATCACGGCAGTCAACATCATCAGAAAAAACAAAATTGCGGCCAGCTTCTTGAGCATATGTGTTGATATGTATTGGTAGTGATTTTTCAGTCGCTGCCGTTCTCGATAGTACTCTTGAGTGCCGATCGTATCGCCTCGATACGCTTGCGATTGACACCAAGATCACTTTTGCCCAAGCGAGAAGCAGAGCGCACATGAATTACGTTCATATCAGAATCAAACCAGAATTCGACATCATCGACAAATTTCAGAATGGGCGTAGTGAATTGGGCATACAAATAACTCGGCACGCTTTCGATGATCTGCGTGCCTGGCATCGCCTCAACGATCTTCCTGATTCTCGCCAACGCTGCTTCTCCATTGCCGTCTATTCCGATAGGCGCAATCGCGGCGTAGTTCTTTTGGGGATGCTCCTGATAGAGCAGAGCTTGGCTGGAAACGCTGTTGGGTGTCAGTGCAGGCAGCTTTAACCTGCCATCGCGCACACCAAGATCATCGGGTTTATGACCCTTGAACAACCCCAGCTGAGCGGCCACAACCATGACTGCCACCATTGCAACAACAGTGATCAACAACCATTTGGTCAGTAACATGGAAATATCTTATAGTCTACGAAAAATACGATCAGATATCAGGGCACCCGTTTAACCCCAGGTTGCGCGAATCAGTTCAAGCAATCCCTGCTGTACATCTGCTTCATCACACAACGGCTCCACCAATGCAGCCTGTGCAGCCTGATAGGGATCCAGTCCTTCTACCATCAAGGTTGCACAATAAATCAGTAACCGGGTGGAAACATTTTCTTCCAGGTCTGCATCTTTCAATGTGCGCAGCCGGGTGGCAAGATTGACCAGCACACGGCACTTGTCCCGTTCCAGTCCTGTTTCAGCCGCAATAATTTCAAGCTCGATTTCGGGCGCCGGAAAATCAAAGGAAATCGCGATGAAGCGCTGCCTTGTACTTGGTTTGAGTGATTTCAGAATATTCTGATATCCCGGATTGTAGGACACGACCAGCATAAAATTATCGGGTGCGCGTAAAGTCTCCCCCGTTCTTTCGAGTGGCAACATCCGTCTGTCATCGGTCAACGGATGCAGTACGACAGTGACATCTTTCCGGGCTTCAACGATTTCATCCAGATAACATATTCCGCCTTCTCGAATTGCACGGGTCAGCGGCCCATCCACCCATACCGTTTCACCCCCCTTGATCAGAAAGCGTCCCGTCAGATCAGCAGCAGTCAAATCATCATGACAGGCAACCGTAAAAATAGGGCAATCCAGCTTTGCCGCCATATGCGAAACAAAGCGAGTCTTGCCGCAACCGGTTGGTCCTTTTAACAAAAGCGGCAACTGGCGGCGGAAAGCAGTCTCAAAAAGCTGGCATTCGTTCCCGCTCGGCACATAATAAGGAATACGCATCAAACTGGTAATTCATCTGGCTTGGAAACAGACTGCTTAAGCGGCGATGTCTCCACCTGATTTCTGGCTGGCCCCAATGTCGCATAGAGATAGAGCAAGGCGCCTGCAACGAAGATGACCCCAGAAAGCAGGCGCATCCAGTAAAACAAATCAAGCTGCTGCTGGACTTCCATGTAACTCATGCCTATCACGCGCTGCAGATGGGTTTGCAACACGCCAGCAAAAGTAAGGGTAATCGTCATAAATACCATCGAAGTCGTCATCACCCAGAAGCTCCACATGTTAAGAATCTGGTTATACGGTTGCACCCCACGTAAATGCGGCAACGCATAGGTAAAAAAAGCCAGATTGAGCATGACATAGGCGCCATAAAAAGCCAGATGCCCATGAGCTGCAGTAATTTGCGTACCATGGCTATAAAAATTGACGGAGGAAAAACTATGCAGCAATCCCCAGACACCCGCACCAAAGAACGCAATTACTGGACAGCCAAGGCTCCACAGCATGGCAGCCTTGTTGGGATGATTACGCCCGCTGCGATACACCATGTGAAAACTCCACAATACCATGGCAAAAAAGGGCAGGACTTCCAGCACTGAAAATACACTACCAATCCATTGCCAGTATTCAGGCATACCTATCCAGTAAAAATGGTGCCCGGTGCCCAGCAGTCCGCTGAATAATGCCAATCCAACCACTACATACAACCATTTCTCAATAATTTCCCGGTCAACTCCCGTCATTTTGATCAGCAAAAAGGCCAGCATCGATGCCATGATCAGCTCCCACACCCCCTCGACCCAGATATGCACCACAAACCACCAATACATTTTGTCGAGCGCGAGATTACTGGGGTTATAAAACGCGAACAGAAACAACAGCGCAGCGCCCCACATACCCAGCAATAAAATTGAAGTAACGACAGTTTTACGTCCCTTGAGAACTGTCATGGACGCGTTATACAAGAAAAGCAGAAATCCGGCGACCAGTAACAGCTTGACCCACAAGGGCTGCTCAAGAAACTCGCGTCCCTCATGCACACCGAACAGGTAGCTCACCACCGCTGCCAGTGCGGCGAACACAAAGATGAACAACTGTAGCCAGGCGATCGCCGGACTATGAATATCACGCTCGCTTTCTTCTGGAATCAGATAATAGCCTGCACCAAAATAACCCAACAACAACCAGACCAACAAAGCATTGGTATGAATCATCCTGACAATGTGGAACGGCAAGCTTTCGGCAAGAAAGTTAGGCATGGCGTAGATACTACCTGCCACAACACCCGCAAATATTTGAACCATGAATAACAACAAAGCGGCGATAAAATAAGGATAGGCAATCTTTTGGGTTGAGTATTTCATGAGTTATGTTCCCTGAGTCGTCGTTGTAGATAGGCGCGCTTCTGATTGATCAGCCCGAAGTATTCGGTGGCCAACCTTGCGTATCAATACGGCTCGTCCATTCAAAAAAATCGATCAGATCATCCAGCTCCTGTTCGGTAAAATTGAATTGCGGCATTTGACGACGTCCTGCCACACCGGTCGGCTGTGCCTGCATCCATGCCTTCAGCCCCATTCTCGCGCCGACGGGATGATCGCGACCGCCATAACGCACCCAGACATTCCCCAACTCTGGCGCGAAGTAAGCGCCCTCCCCCAACAGTGAATGACAATTGATGCAGGAATGCCGTTCCCATACATGCTTGCCTCTGGCCACCGCCTCGGTCAGCGTTGCCTGATCAGTTGAAGTGTTGACAATATAAAGGTGGCTATGTACTGACAGCGCGGCAAACAGAATAATAAAAAAAGCCGTTCCACCATAAAAAATATTTCGGGCAGCAGATTTGGTAAGTCCTTCGCTCATGCCCATCTCCTCCTTGGTTAAAGCCTATGGTGATAGCATACCACGTGATTTTGAAAAAGTCTGGGATAGGCAAGGCTGCAGCAATACCTGGCGTGGCAAGGTAAACGAGGAAGCGTTTTATGGGCAGTAATCGCCGACGATAACATATGGATTTTCAGAGACACTCTTTAGAGACTGCCGTCAACGGCAACCGCAGGCTGATTTATGCCACCTGTTGTTTCCCGCAGGCAGGGCACAAAGGATCCTTGCTCAAATTTAACGAGCGCATCCGCATGGTCAATCCATTAACAAGCAACAACCGGCCATTGAGCGTTTCGCCAATCCCCAGCAGCACCTTGATCGTTTCGGCTGCCTGCATACAACCAATAATACCGGCAAGCGGTGAGAATACGCCCATGGCTGCGCAACCAGGATCATCACTATCACCCGTCATCGGAAATAGGCAATGGTAGCAAGGATTTCCTGCGTAACGCAGATCAAACAGCGTTATTTGCCCTTCAAAACGAACCACGGCACCGGATATCAACGGTTTACGGTGTTTGAGGCAAGCCTGGTTGATGAGGTGGCGCGTTAAAAAATTGTCACTGGCATCGACCACCGCCTCAACCGTCGCCAATTGTTGATCCAGCACGTCTGTCGTGGCATGGTCGGCGAGTGCAATAACTTGAATTTCCGGATTGATACGTCGCAAAGTTTTTTTTGCGGAATCGACTTTTAGCTTACCAATGGAAGCTGTGTCATGTAACACCTGTCGCTGCAGGTTAGTCAGATCCACCCTGTCATGATCACAAATCAGCAACCTGCCAATCCCGCCAGCAGCCAGATAAAGCGCGGCAGGCGACCCCAATCCACCTGCTCCAACGACCAGCACGCTGGATTGCGCCAGTTTTTCCTGTCCGAGAATATCAATTTCGGGTAATAACAAATGCCGGCTATAACGCAATAGCTGTTGATCATTCACGTTACAAACCGGCAAACAAGGAAAAGCGCCAACCTTATAATTTAGAGGTTTTCTGTTTTGAAGCGCGCACCATTGCTTTTAAGTGTGCGACCGCTTTGGTTAGTAATACGTCGTCACTGGAGCCAAACTCGGCAGACGTATCTTTATGCGCATCCTTATTTTTTTTGGCTTTTTTGCCGGACAGTTTGCTGTCTTTATTGGCTACTGGCTTTTCACTGGTATCTGTATCAGTCCCGTTACTCAAATGGCGATTGAGATCAGCTTCGCGCAATAAGCGAGAATTATCGCCAGTGGCTTCATCGAGAATATCCGGCGTAATGCCTTTTGCCTGAATCGACTGGCCATTGGGCGTGTAATAGCGAGCCGTGGTCAGCTTGATCGCGGTATTGTTATTAAGCGGCAGAATGGTCTGCACCGAACCCTTGCCAAAGGTTTGCGAGCCCATCACAACAGAGCGATTGTGATCCTGCAGCGCACCTGCCACAATTTCCGAAGCCGAGGCAGAACCACCATTAACCAGCGTAATCATGGGCAGGGTTTTGATATTGTCTGGCAAACTGGCGAGAAAGTCCCTGCCCGGTCTGCGCAGATAAAATTCCGGGCTGGCATGCAGTTTCATTTTTGCATCGTCGGTACGGCCATCGGTATAAACCACCAGAGCATTGCGCGGAAGAAACGCCGCTGACACCGCGACAGCACTGTTTAACAGCCCGCCGGGATCATTGCGCAGATCGAGTATCAGCCCTTTCATCGGAATGTTACTTTCACTGTAAAGTTTGTTGATCGCCTCGGCCAGGTTTTCTCCAGTACGCTCCTGAAACTGGGTGATCCGGATATAGGCATAACCCGGCTCAATCAATTTTGATTTAACGCTCTCAATTTTTATGATTGCCCGTACCAGGTTGAATGTCAGGGGTTCTGTCTCACCCTCGCGGGCAATGGTCAGAACGATAGCGGTATCTGGCTTGCCTCTCATTTTTTTGATGGCATCATTGAGCGTCATACCTTTAACAGCGGTATCGTCGATCTTGACGATCAAGTCACCAGTCTTGATACCAGCGAAAAAAGCAGGCGTATCTTCAATCGGCGAAATGACTTTGACGAGTCCGTCTTCCATGGTGACCTGAATCCCTAACCCACCAAATTCACCCTGCGTACCAATTTGCAGCTCTTTGTAATCCTCGGCATCCAGAAAGGCCGAATGCGGATCCAGTCCGACCAGCATGCCATTGATTGCCTCAGTAATGAGTTTTTTATCTTCAACAGGCTCGACATAGTCGCTTTTGATACGACCGAATACCTGAGAAAATGCTTTTAATTCCTCGACGGGAAGTGCCTGTAGTGCATTATCGGCACGTTTGTCGGCGATGGCCGAAAAATTCAGGCTGATCATGACACCGGCAAAAATACCAATAAGGATCAAACCGGTTTTAGTTGCAAAATTGCGCATTATAGTAAGCTCCACGCTTGTTTATTTGGTAAAAATACCAAGGAATTATACTGTTGCATTATTTGCTATTTATCCAGGTCAATGGATCAAACGGCTTCCCTTTGTATCTGAGCTCAAAGTATAAACCCGATTGACTGCTCCCACCGCCATTACCAACAACAGCGATGGTATCACCGCTCCTGATTGCCTCTCCTACACGCTTGGACAGCGCATCATTATGTCCATAAAGACTCATATAGTGGTCACCATGATCGAGAATCATAAAATTTCCAAAACCGCGTATCCATTCCGCGAAAATAACCCGTCCACTTGCAATTGCCTTGACCTCGCTACCAGCCGCCGCTCGAATAAACAGCCCATTCCATTTAACGCCTCCACGCTCTCGTGGACTGCCAAAACGGTTAACAAGTTCCCCACGTACAGGCAGGCGCAGTTTCCCTTTCATGGAAGCAAAGGAACCACCCGAAGCAGTAGCCGGGGGTAATTGATCATTACGCAGTATCGGTTTTCCGGAAAACTTTTCCGGAATAGACGGCTTTTTCTGTATAAGCTGGCGGTTAAGCCGTTCAACGAGTTCCGATAAATGCTGCTCATCCTGCATGAGCCCGGAAAGTGCCTGGTGTTTCTGACTGGTTTCACGTGAAAGTGTCGCCAGCAAATGTGCATGTCTGGTTTTTTCCTGTGTCAGCAACTGCATTTGCTCGAAATATTCCTGCTGCGACTGTTTGAATGCGTCGTGCTCGCGCGCCTGATTCTCAGCCAGGCCAACCAATTGCGCATGTAAATCGCGCAACTCGTCAATATGCCTGGAACGGGAACGCGCCAGATAACGATAATAGTAGAGTTTACGTGTGATTTCGTCAGGATTTTTCTGCTTGAGCAGTAACGCCAAGTAATCCGGTTTTTGAATCAGATTCTGAAAATAAAGCAACTTCCCAAGTTGCATTTGCCTGATCAACAGGTCGTCATTCAGTTGCTCGGAAGACTGTTGCAGTCTGGCAAGCTCATTGCTGATTTCTGCCTGCCGCTGTTTTAGCTGCAGCAATTTATGTTGAAAGCTGCTGATCAAGGACTCGATATCACGCAGGGTATCCGCAGTTTTGCTTTTGGTGGCCTCTTTCTCAGTCAACTCCTTCCGCAGAATTTCTATATGCGCCTGTACATCCCGCAATTGTTTCTGGTTTCCCTGAATACCGTTATTTTCAGCATGCGCCAAAGAAGGAACAAACAGCCAACTGATCAACTGCAGCAAGATGACTTTGAACAATAGTCGCGTCATCAATGCCATCCGGTCATACATCAAGAACTCTATCTGATTTTATATGGCGCCTATAAAATCCGGAATGTTGTCGCAGCACTTCGTTTCAGCCTCATTTTTGGCATCGTTTTGTTTAATACCCTGAATGTTCAGAAACGCTCTGTACTAATATTCGACGTCATGCCTTAGCCTGGTCAGCGACTGCATGCATTGCTTCTTCTATCTGCTCGGTATTACCGAGATAATAACTTCGGATTGGTCTAAGATTATCCTCAAACTCATAGATCAGCGGGATACCTGTCGGGATATTGCAATTCAGAATATCCTGGTTCGATATCTGATCCAGATGCTTGATCAATGCGCGCAAGGAATTCCCATGCGCAACAATGATCACGTTCAACCCAGCCATGACCCGGGGGGCAATCGTGTCATTCCAGTAGGGCAGAAAACGCTCAACCGTATCCTTGAGGCTTTCGGCCAGTGGAATTTCGTTTCTGCCCACCTTACCGTATCGCGCATCCAGACCAGGATAACGCTCATCTTCCGTGGTGATTTCCGGGGGACGGGTATCGTAGCTTCGTCGCCAGATCAGCACCTGCTCATCTCCGTATTTTCGGGCGGTCTCCGCCTTGTTCAACCCTTGCAGAGCACCATAATGGCGCTCATTGAGCCGCCAGCTGAGCTCAATGGGAATCCACATTCTGTCCATTTCATCCAGAGTAAGCCACAATGTTCGAATGGCGCGCTTGAGCACAGACGTATAAGCCAGATCAAAGCCAAACCCGTTACGACGCAGCAATTTACCTGCCGCCCTGGCTTCATCAATCCCTTTTTCCGTCAAATCAACGTCAGTCCATCCCGTGAAACGATTTTCCTGATTCCAGATACTTTCTCCATGACGCAGGAGAACGAGTTTTTTCATGTCAACCTTAAAAAACGGTACGCTTAAAAAATAACCTTGCTAAGCCGGTATTTTATAATAATTTGGCGCATAAAGCAGTGAAACAGTTTACAGCATGCAGCATTGTCTCCAAATCGCATTGGAGAGGACTCTCTTGAATGCTTTCAAGGGCCTTGATACGCCGCTACATGCAAGACACCCCCAGGGCAATCGGGCTTAAATTTATTATTCATTAAAACAGTATGTTATGAACCATAAAATTGGCCAAATTGCTTGTT
>JAVVEX010000003.1:0-45565 GCA_032251195.1 Nitrosomonas sp. | reverse complement strand
CTAGTGTTCTTGGCTATCCCGCAGCTATTCGCAGATTTGCGTAAACTTAGTCCTTGAATCATAGTTTGTTCATAATTAAGCCACTTATCTTTGTGGCGTAACCGTGCCAATGGCGTATTGGTTAATGCGTTAAACGTGCGATTGCATTGACGACAACGATAACGTTGTAACTCGCAAACTTTACCCCAGCGGTACAATTTCGCGCTCATACAATATGGACAAGCAGGCTCGTCATTCAGGCTTTGCTCAATCAAAGTAACGACTGTATCTGCGCCTACTTTTCCTTCTAATCGCCCTCGAAGCTTGTCTCTCTGGCTACGACTCATGCGATTAATTGATTTCATCCAAACTTTGAAGTCCATTGTTTTCATGGTGCGCCCCTCTTTTTACATACCGATACACATTGGACGCTCAATTCAACAATTAATTGCGACATAGCCTACTGATTCGTTAATATCCGCTTGTCATTTTATCACCAGTGCGGGTTGTCTATTTTAGTTTTAATTCAGAGTTGAAAAAGCTGGCAATTTTTATGTCATCTTTACGATGATTCCCTGGAGGCTCTTTTACTTTCCCCACCGATATCATGACGCAATTGCGCGCCATCAAAATGGATCTTCGCAGCGGTTTCATAAGCCAGTTGCTGTGCCAGCCTGATATTTTCACCAAGCGCGGTAACGCCAAGAACACGGCCACCAGCCGTGACAATTTCCGGATTATCCTGTGCTGCAAACCGGGTGCCTGCATGGAAAATATGGAATGTATCCGATCTGATCTGCTCCAGTTGCAGGGCATTCAATCCATGAATCACATCATTTTTTCTGGGCATATTCGGATAGCCATGCGCAGCCATGATCAGGCATAAAGCCACTCGCCGATCCCACTCGATCTCGGCCTGATCGAGCGTACCATTGACGGTATGATTCAGTAAAGGCACCAGATCCGTTTTCAGGCGCAACAGAATTGCTTGTATTTCTGGATCACCAGGACGGCAGTTAAACTCCAGCACTTTGATGTCGCCCTGGCTGGAAATCATTAATCCGGCATACAGAAAACCAATATAGGGTGTAATCTCGCGCGCCATCCCCTCGATGACCGGAGTAATAATTTCGCGCATGATTCTGGCATGCAGAGTTGGAGAGATCGCCGATGTAGGAGAAAACGCGCCCATGCCACCCGTATTGGGACCCAGGTCATGATCAAGCAGGCGCTTATGATCCTGGCTGGTAGCCAGTGGTAAACTATTTCGTCCATCGGACAAAACTATGAAACTGGCTTCTATCCCCTCCAGATACGCTTCAATCAGAATATTTGCGCCGGCTTCACCCAATCTGTTTTCAACCAGCATGGCCTCTACCGCTTCATGTGCTTCCTGCCGCGTCTGGGCCACAACCACACCTTTGCCGGCAGCCAGTCCATCTGCCTTAATGACAACTGGCAAAGCGTGCTGATCAAGATAGCGATGCGCTGCGGTAGCATCATTAAAGCTTTCGCCAAGGGCAGTTGGTATGCCGTGACGCAACATGAAGGATTTGGCGAAGGATTTGGAAGATTCCAGTCGGGCAGTAGCGGCAACAGGACCGACTATTGCCTGGCCAGCTGCTTTGAACGCGTCCACCATGCCGTCTGCCAGACAGGCTTCTGGTCCAACCACGGTCAACGCAATATCTGCCTCGCGAGCAAAGGCAACCAGTTCAGGTATGGCTGTGATAGAAATATTTTCTACCCCGTGTTCCAGTGCGGTACCGGCGTTTCCGGGTGCAACGTAGACCTTTTCCGCAAGCGGTGACTGTGCAAGCTTCCATGCAAGCGCGTGTTCCCTGCCACCACCACCGACGACGAGCAGCTTCATTTGTGTTATTTCCAGTTCAAGGATATTTATAAAAACAAATAGCTACAGGAATTTACTCAGAAATTGCCCGTTTAGTTCACCTCGTTGCCTCAATGCCGGAAATGTCTGGTATCGGTAAATGCCATTATTAACCCACGCTCATCGGCGGCAGCAATAATTTCCTCGTCGCGAATACTGCCACCCGGCTGTATCACAACACTGGCGCCAGCATCGGCCAGCACATCGATACCATCCCTGAAAGGAAAAAATGCATCTGAAGCAACTACCGACCCTGCCAGATCAAAACCAGCCTGTCTTGCCTTGGTGCTAGCAATCCTAACACTGTCGACACGGCTCATTTGCCCGGCACCGATACCAAGTGTCTGCCCATCGGCGCAAAAAACGATTGCGTTGGATTTGACGAATTTGGCTGTACACCAGGCAAACAGGCAGTCAGTTAGCTGTGCCACGGTTGGTTTCAGCTTGGTAACCATACGTAATTGCTCTCTCGTGACATCGAGCGTATCCGGTGTTTGTACCAACAGCCCGCCATCAACCCGTTTCAGGTCAAAATTGTTTTTATGTGTCTCTGATGGAATGATTAACGCCCGGATATTCGGTTTTCCGGCCAACGCATGCAGTGCTGCATCGGTAAACGATGGCGCAACGATGACTTCAACAAACTGATTGAGAATAGCATGAATGGTATCCTCATCGACTATCCGGTTGAAAGCGATAATGCCGCCAAAGGCTGATACAGGATCGGTCGCAAACGCTTTCTGATATGCCTGTAACAGAGTATCTGCCATCGCCACCCCGCAAGGATTGGCGTGCTTGACGATGACACAGGCCGATTGTTCAAATGTATTAACGCATCCCCAGGCAGCATCGGTATCCGCAATATTATTGTAAGAAAGTGCTTTGCCCTGAACCTGCCGGTAATCTGCCAGGCTACCGGCAAAGTTGCGTGTATCCCGGTAAAAAGCGGCTTGCTGATGGGGATTCTCACCATAGCGCAGTAATTCAGTCAGTACAAAATTGAGATTGAGTTGATCGGGAAATGCCTGTGGTTGATGCACGGTATCGAGCGCAGTCAGGTAATTACTGATGGCCGCGTCATAATGGGCTGTATGCGTAAATGCTTTTTTTGCCAGCGTAAAGCGATAGGTTTGCAGATCATCATCGGATTTCAGTTTTATCAGCAGCGTCTCATAATCCTGCGGATCCGTCACAACCAGTACATGAGGGTAATTCTTGGCAGCGGCACGAATCAAGGTTGGCCCGCCGATATCGATATTTTCGATTGCTTCTGCCAGCAAGCAATCGGGTCTGGCAACCGTTTGTTCAAAAGGATAAAGATTAACGATTACCAGATCAATAGAGGGAATTTGCGCCATTTCCATAGCATCTCTGTGCTCGGCCAATTCTGGCCTGGCAAGAATGCCCGCATGTATTTTGGGATGCAGCGTCTTGACACGGCCATCGAGCATTTCCGGAAAACCAGTGTAATCGCTGACTTCGGTAACAGCCAGTCCCTTTTCCTGCAGGATCTTCGCGGTACCACCCGTCGAGAGAATCCTGAAATTCATCTGCTGCAAGGCGGTAGCCAGTTCGACAATACCCGTTTTGTCGGAAACGCTGATTAATGCTTGTTTTACAGTCATTTTCTTTATTATTTGATTTTATGCTTAAGTAGCCGATTGCGCAAGGTATTACGATTGATGCCAAGCAGCTGAGCGGCTTTGCTCCGATTTCCATTGGCGTAGTGCATGGCGATTTCAAGTAGGGGTTTTTCCGCACTGTTAATGACCATATCGTAAATCGGGCAGGGTTTTTCTCCATCCAATCCCTGAAAGTAGGCTTCCAGGGATTTACGCACACACTTTGCAATTTCATTTTCATTGATGGTAATGTTCATCGCGCGAAGGCCTCGTCTTCCGTATAGATCAGCGCCCTGCCTTGTTCAGCGAGTTCACCAAAGAAAAGATTGGCTGCTGCCAGCTGCGCATCTATCGATTGCAATTGATTCATGGTATGACGAAAAACAGCAGAACCAGCCAGCCCTCGGGTGTACCAGGAAATATGTTTACGTGCCATGCGCACTCCAGAATATTCTCCATAAAAATCATACAATTCATGAAGATGATTAATCAAAATACGATGAATTTCTGAAACAGCGGGTGGAGGCAAGTATTCCCCGGTCACGAGGAAATGTTCAATCTCTTGAAAAATCCACGGCCTACCCTGCGCAGCACGTCCGATCATGATCGCATCGGCGCCAGTATCATCCAGCACCTGTCTGGCTTTTTCAGGGGAATTAATATCACCGTTGGCGATAACAGGTATCTTGATCGCAGCTTTGACCAGCGCAATTGTTTCATACTCTGCCTCCCCTCGGTAGGCACAGGCACGCGTGCGCCCATGGACTGCCAGCGCCTGGATACCAGCATCCTCGGCAATACGGGAAATTGCCAGTGCATTTTTATGATCCGGGTCCCAGCCCGTCCTGATTTTGAGCGTCACCGGAATATCAACCGCATTGACTACCGCTGTCAGAATCTTGCCAACCAATACTTCATCTTTCATTAAAGCTGACCCCGCCATGACATTGCAAATTTTTTTGGCAGGACAACCCATGTTGATATCAATAATCTCGGCACCATGTTCAGCGTTGTGCCTGGCAGCATCCGCCATCATCGATGGATCGGCGCCTGCAATCTGTACGGAAACCGGCCTGGTTTCACCTTCATGACAAGCACGTCGTCGCGTTTTTTCGGATCCCCACAGTAACGAATTACTGGAAACCATTTCGGATACCGCCATTCCCGCCCCCATGCGCTTGCACAGTTGACGAAAAGGACGATCGGTCACCCCTGCCATTGGGGCAACGATCAGACGATTTTTAAGCTTATATTGCCCGATCTGCATGGAATTCGTGCCTGGTTTTTTTGGAACGCTGAATGTGAGAGGTCGCTATGAACAGCATCTGTTTTTTAGAAACAGCCTTCTTGCCAAGTCAAGAAACAGAGCGTGAGGTCATCCTTTGGCTCCAAATATCATTTTTCGCGCGACAAAACGTTTGGCGGGCGGCAAATGATCGAGTGCAGCCAACCCCAGCCCTGTCGCCGTCTGTAGCAAGGGTAATTTATGGGTAAATAATTTTACCAGTGAATCGGTGAATACTCTGCCCCCCTCACGATCACTGCGACGTCGTTTATTATACCTTGCCAGCATGCGAGGGCCACCTGTTTCATTACCGCCACCAGGCGAAGTCTGGCTGATTTCATCAGCAAGTTCCCACGCATCACGCAAACCGAGATTGAAGCCCTGGCCTGCAACCGGGTGCAGGGTTTGTGCAGCGTTTCCGATCAGAACGGTTCGCTGGGTAGTTACGTTTGATACATGCTTGAGCGTCAGTGGAAAACTGCTGCGTGTTCCTGCTTGAACAAAATCCCCCAGTCGGTTACCAAAGCAATCCTGCAATTGTGATAAAAATGCCTGGTCATCAAGTTGCAGCGCAACGTCAGCTTTTTCAGCAGGCAACGTCCATACCAATGCATAACCGTTACCGGATGGCAGCAAAGCCAGCGGGCCATCCAGCGTAAAATGCTCAAAAGCTGCTCCTTGCTGCGGCAAGGTTACCTTAATATTGGCAATGATCGCAGCCTGGCCGTAATTATGAGTCCTATAACTCGTATCTGGTAGCTGTTCAGCTAATTTTCCGCCGTCCGCCAGCACCAGCAAACCGGCTGATACCAGCTGGTCGATCCCGTTTTGCCGATACGCTACTTTGGCACACTGTACGTCAGTTTGTAATGAATCGACCTGTGCACCGGTCTGATAATCGGTCGGGCTCTGCTGTATCAATACGCGTAGCGCAGCGTAGAGCTCATGGTAGTTCACTACGTACCCGAGCGCCGCGACACCGGCATCATTCGGGGTCAGGTGCGTCTGGCCTGAATGGCCTTGATTGGTAATATGTATTGCCAAAATGGGTGTGGGTTGTGTCAATTTTTTCCACACGCCCAAACGCTGAAGAATCAGATAACTGCCGTAGGAAAGTGCCAGCGGCCGTGGGTCATCCACTGATTCAGGTAACGCGCGCGCCTCCAGCAACAAAACAGAGAAGTCATATTCCTGCAAGGCCAGCGCCAGAGCCATCCCCACTGGCCCGCCACCGGCAATGAGCACGTCAACATGTCGCTCAGGCATGATGCTCGACTGCAGAAGGGTACTCCGGCAAATGATTAATGGTCATAACGATAACTCGCTGATTTGGCATGGGCCTCCAGCCCTTCGCCACGCGCCAGTGTTGCGGCAACACGACCCAGTTGCATCGCGCCCGAAGGTGAAACCTGAATCAGGCTGGTGCGCTTTTGAAAATCATAAACGCCTAATGGCGAGGAAAATCTGGCAGTGCCAGATGTGGGTAATACATGGTTCGGCCCGGCGCAATAATCGCCTAACGCCTCGCAAGTATGCCGTCCCAAAAAAATAGCGCCAGCGTGTTTAATCTCATCTACCCATTGCCCTGGATTTTCCACAGACAACTCAAGATGTTCAGGTGCGATATGGTTGGCGATCTCGCATGCTTCTTGCAAGTTACGTACTTGGATCAAAGCGCCGCGATTCTGCAATGACGTGCGAATGACTTCATGGCGGGGCATTGTTTCGATCAAATCAGCAATACGCGTCGCGACAAGCTCCAGAAAAGCTGTATCTGGACAGAGCAGAATCGATTGTGCCTGCTCGTCATGCTCTGCCTGAGAGAACAAGTCCATCGCAATCCAGTCTGGGTTGGTTTGCCCGTCGCAGATAATCAGAATTTCGGAAGGTCCCGCGATCATATCGATCCCGACCGTGCCAAAAACCTGACGTTTGGCGGCGGCAACATAGGCATTTCCAGGACCAACAATTTTATCGACTCGCGGAATAGTCTCAGTCCCGTAGGCAAGTGCGCCAATTGCCTGAGCGCCACCAATCGTGAAAATACGATTTACCCCGCTGATGACTGCCGCAGCCAGCACCAGCGGATTGCAATGACCGCCAGGCGCTGGTGTCACCATGATAAGGTTTTCCACGCCAGCCACTTTTGCTGGAATGGCATTCATCAACACGGAAGAAGGGTAAGCCGCCTTACCGCCCGGAACGTACAAGCCAGCACTCGCCAGCGCAGTAATTTTTTGTCCCAGCATCGTGCCATCTGCTCCGGTATGCTGCCATGATGTCGCCACCTGTTTTTCATGGTATTCACGAATACGTGCTGCCGAAAACTCCAGCGCTGTACGCGCTTCCTGATCAATTGACCGTAGAGCAGCCTGTGCTTGCTCGTATGATATTTCAACCTGATCAATTCGTGTTGATGGCCGCTGATCAAATTGACGCGTATATTGCATTAGTGCCGCATCTCCACGCGTTTTAACATCAGCAAGGATCTGATTGACCGTCTGTGTCACCTTAATGTCCTGTGCAGACTCAATCGCAAGCAAATCTGCAAGCGACTGCGAAAAGTCAGCATCAGCAGTCGATAGTTTTCTGATATTAATCATTTTTTTTCTGGGCAGCGGCGCGGAAGGTGTCGAGCAATGGTTGAATCATTGCATATTTCAATTTCAATGCCGCCTGATTCACGATCAGTCGCGCGGAAACAGGCATGATTTCTTCCACTGCCCGCAAATTGTTGGCCTTGAGCGTGCTACCCGTCGAAACCAGATCCACGATTGCATCAGCCAACCCTATCAGCGGTGCCAGCTCCATGGAGCCATATAGTTTGATTAGATCAACATGCATGCCCTTGGCTGCAAAATGATTGCGTGCTGTTTTGACATATTTTGTTGCCACACGCAACCGCGCGCCCTGAAAAATCGTAGAGGCATAATCAAAATCATCCCTGACGGCGACCATCATGAGGCAGCGGGCAATCTGCAGATCGAGTGGCAAATAAAGCCCGGTCGTATCCTGCTCCAGCAGTACGTCCTTGCCAGCCACTCCCATATCGGCCGCACCATATTGCACATAGGTTGGCACGTCAGCTGCACGCACCATAATGAGACGAACATTTGGCCGGTTGGTCGTGATGATCAGTTTTCGCGAAGTTTCCGGATCATCCAGCGTAACTATCCCGGCCGCTTCGAGAAGAGGCAGCGTATCTTCAAAAATACGCCCTTTGGATAGGGCAATGGTAATTGTTGACGCTGACAATGGACAATCACCCAACGAGATTGGCTGCTGCAAACTCCCAATTAATCAATTTATCAAGAACGGCCTTGACATAGTCTGGACGGCGGTTCTGATAATCAAGGTAATAAGCATGCTCCCATACATCCACGGTCAGCAATGGACGAAGACTGCCAGTTAGCGGGGAATCCGCATTGGCGGTTTTAGTAATTACAAGTTTGTCACCGTCCTGTGCCAGCCACGCCCAACCACTGCCAAACTGGGAAACAGCCGTATTTGTAAGTTCTTGTTTGCAGTTATCTACGCTGCCAAACGCTGCTTCAATTTTTTGTTTCAGCGCAGCTGGTGGCTCTCCTCCTCCATTTGGACTCAGGCTGTGCCAATAGAACATATGGTTCCAGATTTGTGCAGCATTGTTGAAAATACCCGCTTTATCAGCTTTACCGGCTGTTGCGGCGATAATCTGTTCGAGTGATTGCCCGGCAAACCCGGTGCCGACAATCAGTTTATTCAAGTTATCGACATAGGCCTTGTGATGCTTGCCGTAATGAAAACTAAGCGTATGTGCAGAAATAAACGGCTCCAGTGCATTATCACCATATGGAAGAGGTGCCAGCACATAGAGATCACCGGACTGAGCCGATTTAGAAAAATTTTCCAGAGAATTACTCATTTTATTTCCTTTGGATATGAAATTAAAAAACGAAGCCATAAACGGCAGATTAACGATCTGCGTCATTTCTATTTTACTGAACGCTATTCGAAATTTCGGTGGTAAAAGTAACCTGATTATACCCTGCCAGCCGGGCTGCTTCCATTACCGTCATGACGGACTGGTGACTGGCATTGGCATCAGCACTGATAATAATGACTGGATCTTCCTGTGATTTGGCTGCAGTACGCAGCGATTCACGCAAATCTTCTATGCTGACAAATTTTACAGGAATCATATTGATGGTGTACTCCCCGCCAGCGCTGACAGTCACGTCAATCATGGCTAACTGTTTGTTGGCGTCGGTTTCAAAGGCGTTTGCCTGCGGCAAGGTTATTTCTAGTTCTGAAAATTTTGAGTACGTCGTCGTAATTACCAAGAATATCAGGATAACCAGTAGTACATCAATCATGGGAACAAGATTGATTTCAGGTTCTTCCTTTTTGTGTCCTCGTTGAAAATTCATATGGAGATTAGTTGTATCAATTGAGGCAGAAAATAGAAACTTCACTATGAGGCCGACAAGTAACTTTACCGGGGTACACTAAAAACTTGCGGATCGAGCCGTTATTCTAGTTTATTATGGCCGTTTTCGCCAAACCCATTAAGTATATTTATTTCTGAAGGACGCACGCAAAGTGGATCAACCCCAGGTCGGTATTGTAATGGGCAGCAACAGTGACTGGAATGTAATGCAACATGCTGCGGGCGTGCTCCGGGATTTTGCCGTACCGCACGAAAGCCTGGTTATCTCGGCGCACCGCACTCCCGATAAAATGTTCGACTACGCGCAAACAGCACGTACACGAGGCTTGAGGTGCATTATTGCCGGCGCGGGCGGGGCCGCACACCTGCCTGGCATGCTCGCCGCCAAGACCACTCTGCCGGTATTGGGTGTGCCTGTAACATCGCGATATCTACAGGGCGTTGATTCGCTGCTCTCCATTGTACAAATGCCAAAAGGCATACCGGTTGCCACATTTGCCATTGGTGAAGCGGGCGCGGCCAATGCCGCACTATTCGCGGTTGCATTACTATCCATCGAGAATAACGTGCTTGCGCAGCGACTCGATCAATTTCGCCAGGATCAGGCTGCCAGTGTGGCGGCCATAACGCTCCCACAAGAATCATGATCGAGCCCGGCGCAATGCTTGGCATCCTGGGTGGCGGCCAGCTTGGAAGAATGTTCGTCATGGCAGCTCAGTCAATAGGATATGCGGTCACGGTACTCGATCCGATAGAGGACAGTCCCGCTGGCCGTATCGCGGAACGCCACCTATGCGCGGATTACCTGGACGTTACGGCGCTGAATGAACTGGGATCGACCTGCGCGGGCGTTACCACCGAATTTGAGAATGTACCGGCAGATGCATTGCGTCATCTATCGAGATACTGCCCGGTCAGTCCAGATGCAAATAGCATTTCGATTGCACAGGACAGAATTCGGGAAAAACAATTTCTCACCCGGCATGGTTTTGCGCTGGCGCCTTACCTGATCTTCGATTACCAACAACCACCCACGGCCACAATCGATTCTGCATTGTTTCCAGGCATACTCAAGCGTAGCCGGTTTGGTTATGATGGCAAGGGACAGATAGCTGTTGATAGTGCCGGTGAGTTGCACAACGCTCTGATCAGCACCGATAACGAGCATTGTGTATTGGAAAAACGGGTGCCTCTGACGCGGGAAATCTCAGTCATTATTTCGAGGGGGCACGATCGGCGGATTACCTTCTTTCCGGTTGCTGAAAACCGGCACGCAAACGGTATTCTTGACGTCAGCATCATACCAGCGACCATTGCGGAACCTGTTGCCAGGCAGGCGTGCGAAATCGCACGGCAGGTTGCTGTCCAGCTCGATTACACAGGCATATTGTGTGTTGAATTTTTCATGCTTGACAATCATCAGCTGCTGATCAATGAAATCGCCCCCCGCCCACATAACAGTGGTCATTTCTCACTCGATGCCTGCATCACCTCCCAGTTCGAACAACAAGTACGAATACTGTGCAGTCTGCCACCGGGCGGCACCAGTCTCCTGCGACCTGCGGTCATGGTCAACTTGCTCGGTGATCTATGGAAGAATAATTTCCCGCCTGACTGGCGACTCATACTCGACCACCCGGATACAAAATTACATCTGTATGGCAAGCAGGAAGCCCGCCCTGGCAGAAAAATGGGTCATTTCACTGTGTTGGCCGATACCACTGACAAAGCACTGACACTGGCACTTGACATCAAACAGGCATTAGCTTCTCGGCATTCTGCCGAGCCTGGCCCAACCCAAGCCATATCGTAGAGAGCGCTCTCAGCCCAACCAGCTTTGCGCTTGCTACGATCACCTCCTTGGACAGCTTCCTGGAAACAAACGTATCTTTTGCAATAAATTCAAAATAAACGTAGAATCACGCGGCATGTAAAATCACATCAGTCATTGGTAATTGGTAATTGGTAATTGATAAAAAGGGTACGAAGAAACTATGGCAAATACAGCACAAGCTAAAAAAAGAGCTCGGCAAACAATCAAGCAGCGCGAACGCAATTTCGGTTTACGCTCAAAACTGCGAACTGCAATCAAAGCGATCAGAACCGCAATTGCTACAGGTGATAAAAGTCAAGCAGAAGCAACATTCAGAAGCTCGACGAGTATTATTGATTCAATTGCAAGCAAAGGAATTATTCATAAAAACAAAGCTTCAAGACACAAAAGCCGTCTTTCCAGCGCCATTAAAGTAATGGACCAAGTGTTGTAAAATCTCATATTTGTTAAACTGCGCGCCGGAATCACAAACCCCAAAGTCAACACAACCTGCTTTCGAAGACTCACTCACGTCGATTGCTTCACCCCGCCTGAGTATGATAAGCGAAAGCGGGGGTTTCTATTTGATGCTGACATCCGTCGGGATGGTTTGTCTGAACGACTTCCGCTTAGCCAATTCATCAGACAGGTGCGCAAGATTGGCATGGATATCGCGCCACGGATTTTGCGGAAAGCGGAAAGACAGATAATCGAGTGTGCAACCCAAGGCAATATCCGCCAGGGTTAAGTCGTTACCTGCGCACCAGGGTTGATCGCCCAGATCTGCCGCCGCTGCCTGCAGCCCCAGGTCAATTTTGCGTTGCTGGCGCGCGAGCCATTCCGGGCTTTGTTGTGCCTGTGGGCGTTTATGTTCAAGATAGATGGTCGCGATGGCATCCGCAATCCCATCAGCCAGCGCTTCCCAGCGCTTGACGGCAAATTTTGATGCGCCAGATGCGGGAATCAACAGATGTTTGTCATTCAAACTGTCCAGATATTCGGCAATGACGCGCGAATCATACAGCGGAGTATCGTCGGCCATTACCAATACCGGGACTTTGCCGAGGGGATTGACGTTGGCAATCTGGTTGTCCGGGCTAAAAGGTGGGTCAACTGTAAAATCCAGGTCGATATTTTTCTCGATGAGCACAATGCGAACCTTACGTACATAAGGGCTGGTCAAAGAGCCAATCAGTTTCATACGTTCATCCTTTATCAGTCACCATCCGTTGTTATTAAAAAATATCTCCTTACTTATCTATCAATCATATGCAGCGTCAATACTTTTTGTTCTGACCGCGTCTTGTTCAAAACCCTGAATTTTTAGAGAGATTCTTATGATCATACAGCGTAGCAAAGTATTTCTCGTGGAAATATAAAGAACAGAACGACAGGTGGCTCGATCACAACAGCCATGCCACAATCAGTCACTTCAATTTTTCCATAACAACCTGACCGCCACCATACTCTGGGTAATAAGCCACTCCCCCCAATGATCTGAAAATTTAAAGTTCCGAACAAACAAGGCACGCAAAAAATACTGACGCAGCATATAATTGACACATAAATACGCATTTTTTATGTGCAGCGAAGTATTGTGACAAAATCCGGATCTTTGAGTCTGTCTTTGATCATATCCGATATATTTTTTATTCCTCCACCGCATTCACGTTAGAATCCATTCATGTCAGTAGATACCCCCAGCGAACCGCTCGAAACAATCGAACTGGACAACCACCGAAAAATCACTATTCTGGGAACAGCACATGTCTCGCAAGCCAGTGCGGACAAAGTGAAGGAATTGATTGCCACCCAGGCATTTGACGCGATAGCGGTCGAATTATGCCCAAGTCGTTACAAGGCGATCATTGAACCCGATCAACTGGCCAAGATGGATCTTTTTCAGGTCATCCGGCAAGGAAAGGCCTACATGGTGGCAGCCAGTTTGGCACTCGGCGCTTTCCAGCAACGCATGGCGGAAAGTATGGGTATTGAGCCTGGCGCTGAAATGCGTACTGCAATCCGGGATGCGCAAGCTGCCAGTTTGCCGGTGATACTGATTGACCGCGAGATTGGCATTACATTGAAGCGGATTTATCATAATTTCCCGTGGTGGCAACGATTTGGGCTTTTCGGCGGATTGCTCGCCAGCATTATCAGTCGTGAAATGCCCAGTGCTGAAGAAATAGAACGGCTCAAGGAAGGAGATGTGCTGGAGAGCACTTTCTCACAGCTTGCAGAAAATCAGCAGGATCTGTACCAGCCGCTGATTGCCGAACGCGACCAATACATGTCCGCGCGCCTGTTACAGGAAATAGCACAGAACCAGCATCAGCATACGCTGGCCATTGTCGGCGCCGGACACATGCAGGGGATTGGCAAGCTGTTGCGCTCGCCTGATCCGCGATCACCTAATGAGATTATCAAGGAACTTGATGTGGTTCCGCAACGCAGCCGCTGGATGCAGTATGTGCCATGGATAATTGTCGCGTTGATCCTGACCGGTTTCTTTCTTGGGTTTCAGCGTAGCCCAGACATCGGGTTGGCAATGGTAATCGACTGGGTACTGATTAACGGGGGGTTATCCGCACTGGGCGCGCTCATCGCCTTAGCGCATCCACTAACGATTGTTACGGCCTTCCTGGCCGCCCCTCTGACTTCACTGAATCCCATGGTAGGGGCTGGCATGGTTGCCGCAGCAGCAGAGGTGTATCTGCGAAAACCCAAAGTCAGCGATTTCATGCGTTTGAGGCATGACACCATCCGGTTGAGTGGCTGGTGGAAAAATCAGGTAACGCGCACCCTGCTGGTTTTCCTGCTGGCATCTTTTGGCTCGGCCATCGGTACCTATGTAGCGGGATTTCGCATTTTTGACCGACTCAGTGGCAGCTGAATCTCCTTGTTTCATTCGCAGCAGCAGAAATCAAAATCAGCCGTTTTATGCTTCGCTACTTCGAAAATCTGATCAACCCTTTTCCACCTGAGCAGCCAACTGAACCCCCGGGTACGCTGCTTCAGTTTTGCCGTCATTACACAAGGGGAATCGAGCGGTTTCTGTTGCTGCTGGCTTTCTTCACCTTCTGCCTTGCGGTTGGTGAGGCCATGCTGTTTGGGGTATTAGGCACCATTGTTGACTGGCTGGCTGTCAAGCAGCCTCAATTTTTTCTGCAGGAAGAAGCCACTTCCCTGCTGGGACTATCGTTGTTCATTTTGGTATTGATGCCAGTGCTGGTATTTTTTCATTCACTATTTTTGCATCAGACATTGATGGGCAACTTCCCCATGATCGTGCGCTGGCAGGCGCATCGCTATTTACTTGATCAGAGTTATCATTTCTTTCAGAACGAGTTCAGTGGCCGCGTCGCTACCAAGGTCATGCAAACTTCGCTGGCAGTACGCGAATCCGTCATCAAAACCCTTGATGTCATGCTGTTTGTGTCGGTTTATCTGGCCACCGCCCTGTTATTGATCGCCAATGCTGATTTACGCCTGTGTCTGCCCCTGATCATCTGGCTGATCGTCTACAGCTACATCCTTTATTATTTCATTCCCAAGCTGCGCCATATCTCCACACTCCAGGCGGACACACGCTCCAGTATGACCGGGCGCATCGTCGACAGCTACGCCAATATTCTAACCCTCAAGCTATTTTCGCATACGCGACGTGAATCTGACCACGCACGCCATACCATGCAGCAGTTTCTCGATACGGTGCATCCACAGATGCGGCTGGTCACCTGGCTAACCACCTGTGTCTGGCTTAATAACATGTTGTCCCTATTTTCGATTGGCACACTGGGCATATATTTATGGATGGATAACAGTATCAGCACTGGCGCTATCGCCATTGCGCTGAGTCTTGCCATCCGCCTGACCGGTATGTCGCACTGGATTATGTGGGAAATCGGAGACTTGTTTGAAAACATCGGCATCGTACAGGATGGCATGAACATGCTGGCCAAGCCCCATGCTGTCGTCGATCAACCCCATGCTTCATCACTGAACGTCGCCAGCGGTGCAATCGACTTCAACCAGGTAGGGTTCACCTACCATCAATCCATGACCGGTGAAGAACACCAGATTTTTAATGGGCTATCGCTTCATATCAAGGCAGGTGAGAAGGTCGGTATTGTTGGTCCATCGGGTGCCGGAAAATCAACCCTGATTAATCTGCTGTTACGTTTTTATGATATTCAGCAAGGCAGCATCAGTATCGATCAGCAGGATATCCGTATCGTCACGCAAGACAGTCTGCGCGCTAATATCGCGATTGTGACGCAGGATACGTCGCTGCTGCACCGATCGATTCGTGAGAATATCCTGTTTGGCAGGCCAGACGCCAGTGAGGTGGAGATGATTGCTGCAGCACAACATGCGCATGCACATGAATTTATTCAATCATTGGTTGACAGTAAGGGACGCCGAGGCTATGACGCTATGGTCGGGGAACGTGGCGTAAATCTCTCTGGTGGACAACGCCAGCGTATTGCGATCGCTCGTGTGCTGCTGAAGAATGCACCCATTCTGATTCTGGATGAAGCTACTTCCGCGCTGGATTCGGACATAGAAGCCAGCATCCAGCAAAGTCTGCATGAACTCATGCAGAACAAAACCGTCATTGCCATTGCGCACCGTCTATCCACCATCGCGGCGATGGACAGGCTTATCATCATGGACAAAGGCCAGATCATCGAACAAGGCAGCCATTCAGAATTGCTCTCGCACGACGGACTGTACGCCAGACTCTGGAATCGTCAATCTGGCGGATTTCTCGGTCACATTGATTCCGTGGGGCAGCACAAGGAAAATGAATGACCGCAATGTTTTTTCAGCTTTTTGGTGGAATTGGCCTGTTTCTGATCGGGATGATATTACTCACCGACGGTCTCAAGTCCATGGCAGAAAAAGCATTGAGCCGTGCCCTGACACGCTTCACCGGCACGCCTTATAAGGCATTTGCTTCCGGGGCGCTGGTAACGCTGCTGGTACAGTCTTCCAGCGCGACCACCGTTACTCTAATCGGTTTTGTCAGCGCAGGATTGCTCACATTCCCACAGGCCATTGGCGTGGTCATCGGCGCGAGCCTCGGCACAACCGGAACTGGCTGGATGATTTCAGTGCTGGGCTTGAAAATCAGCCTGGGTTTTTACGCCTTACCCCTGGTTGGCGTTGGCGCGCTGCTACGATTGCTTTCCCAAGGCACAGGACGTGCGCTGGGTCTCTCTTTGGCAGGTTTTGGGTTGATTTTCATAGGAATCGATACGCTACAAAATGGTATGCACATTTTGGCCGAAGCATTTGATTTATCGGTTTTACCTGCCAGCGGAGTAATTGGCTATTTAACGATTGTGGCGATCGGTACGCTGATGACGATAGTCATGCAATCTTCCAGCGCAGCTGCCGCCACAATACTGACCGCCCTGCATACCAGCGCCATCAATTTCGACCAGGCGACGCTACTGGTTATTGGCGCGGCAATCGGTACCACTATCACCGGCGCACTCGCCGCCATCGGCAGCAATATCTCCGCCAAACGTACCGCGCTGGCGCACATCACCTTCAATCTGACAACCGGCATCATCGCCCTGTTGTGCCTGCCATGGCTACTTGCTTTCATCGTTTTTTTGCAGCAAACGGTTGCGCTCGCACCGGGAGCCATCAGCCTGGCAGCTTTCCATACTTTGTTCATTCTGCTCGGCGTGGCCATCTTTCTGCCTTTCAGCCGCACATTTGCCCATTGGATCGAACGCATTCTACCCGAGCAAGCGCCGAGACTGACCCGCCACCTTGGCGACACCCTACTTCAGGCACCGGCAGTGGCACTTGAATCCACACGCCGCACGCTGATCGAAATCACACTGTCAGTCAACAAACTGTTGCGAGATCTGCTCGGCAGTAGCGTTGCCCGCATCAATGAACGCGAACGTAACGATATTCGGCAGGCCTTGGATGTGACCCAGTGCTTTTTCAGCAAAATTCCGTCCATGGATAAGAATGAAACCCTGTCACATGCGCGCGTTCACCAACTGCATGCGATTGACCATCTCATGCGTTTATTCAAGCGTCTGGATTTATCATCCGGTGAACGCGGCATGCTCTTTCAGCCTCTGTTACAGCCAGAATTAATACAATGTCAACAAGCACTTGAACTGGTTCATCAGGGGCTGCTCGATCGCGCGCCAGCAGACTGGCTGAGCAAAATAAACGCACAGGCACAGGCACTGGCGGATCTGCGTCGTGACAGCCGGCTGGGAATTCTGCATGAAACGGCCATCGGGCGACGTGGCCCTTCCGACGCGCTCGATGCACTTGACGCGGTACGCTGGCTGGAAAGAGTGACGTATCACAGTTCGCGTCTTTGCTATTATCTGGCAGAAGAAAACACGCATGGCGCGGAGGCAGAAATTGCGGAAGTTTTGCCACAAACCTCGCTGGATGAGTAGTGCACAATTATCAGAAAACCCCTCTGTAAATAGTATTTCGACCCATGAGTGATTTTTTCACCTGGCTGGCTATTGTATTTTGCCTAACACAATCGGCCATTTTTTCCGGACTCAATCTGGCGATTTTCAGCCTGAATCGTCTGGATCTGGAAATTGCCGCCAAGAATAATAACGATATCGGTATCAAGCGCGTGCTTGGCTTGCGGCAGAACGCCAATTTCACCCTGACCACTATCCTGTGGGGCAATGTCGCCATCAATGTATTATTGACTTTACTGGCAGAGTCCATCCTGGCTGGTATCAGTGCATTCATGTTTTCTGTTGTTGTCATTACCTTTGCCGGTGAAATCTTTCCCCAGGCTTATTTTTCACGTCACGCACTGGCAATGGCCGTCAGGCTCGCGCCAGTATTGCGTTTGTATCAGTTTTTGCTATGGCCGGTCGCATGGCCATCCGGCAAGCTACTGGATGCATGGATTGGCCCGGAAGGTATTCCCTGGCTGGGTGAACAGGAACTGCAACAAATCCTGGAGCAGCATGGCCGTGACAGGACGACCGAGATCAGTTATATCGAGGCTACCGGCGCCGTCAATTTTCTGGCAATTGATGATCTGCCCGTTAATCAGGAAGGGGAGTGGCTCGACCCACAAAGCGTCTTTTGCTTACCATTTCAGGCCGGTCGGCCAGTTTTCCCCGAGATTGACAGAAACACCAGTGATCCTTTTCTCAAACAGATCGCCGCTTGTGGTAAAAAATGGATCGTACTCATTGACGCAGAAAACGAGCCTCGCCTGGTAGCAAACGCACCTGCCCTGCTGCGTGCGGCACTTTTCGATCAAATTGCGTTTGACCCAATACATTTCTGCCATCGGCCATTGGTCGTACGTGATCCACTGCTGCCACTGGGACAAGCGCTCGCTCATTTGACAGTGCAGCCAGAACATCCGGAAGATGACGTTATTGATAAGGATTTGATATTAGTCTGGTATCAGGATAAACACCGTATTATTACCGGTTCTGATCTGCTGGGTCGCTTGTTGCGTCGCATTGCCCGTCAGAAACCATGAATGGAAACCCTTTACCATGACAGAAGACGCCGGCCTGCTTGGCCTCTTTATTAGCAGTTTCCTCGCTGCAACCTTATTGCCGGGCGGCTCGGAAGCAGTGCTGGCTGGGGTACTACTCACCTATCCGGAATTATTTTGGCCAGCGTTGAATATTGCGACACTGGGCAATACGCTGGGCGGCATGAGCTCCTATCTAATTGGGCGTTTGCTACCGGATGAGGAAGCCTTATCCCAAAAAATAGGCCGTCATAGGCGCGGCCTGGAATGGACTCGCCGTCATGGTGCCCCGATTTTATTGCTTTCCTGGACGCCACTGATCGGCGATATATTATGTGTCGCTGCCGGATGGCTTCGTATTCACTGGTTTCCGGCGGTATTATTCATTGCCGCCGGAAAATTTGCACGCTACTGGTTAATTGCCACAGTAGTCAACCAGTCAACAGGACATTTCTAGAAATTTTGTGAGCTTGTCGAATCAGGTCGGTTGGCATTGCACTTTGGGCGCTGGACATGATGATCGCCGCACATGCAATAGCCACCAATACAAATGCTGCTACCTATGACAATACCAAGCGAAAAACAGCCTCCTGATAATCTGACAAAGCAGAGTTAGCACTTTGAATTTCAAGAAGCGCCCAACAGTTTTTGTAATTCTCCGCTCTGAAACATTTCCGACATAATATCTGCCCCACCCACAAATTCACCCCTGACATACAGCTGTGGAATAGTCGGCCAACTTGAGAATTCTTTGATTCCTTGTCGAATATCTGAATCCGCCAGCACATCCACTGCATAAATATCTTCAACACCACAGGCGTTCAGCATTCTTACTGCATTTGCAGAAAAACCACATTGTGGCTGTTCCAGTGTTCCTTTCATAAACAGCACCACGGGGTGAGAAGACACTTTTTGTTCAATTGAATCAATTACATCCATGTTAATTACTCCTCAAGGTTTTAGTTGGTTTTAGTACGACTTCAGTTTTGGGTATTGTCGCTCCCAAAAGCCATCTTACACAGAAATTTTTTACCTGCAATATGCTGGGACCTCTATGTTTAAAACTCTTAAGTTTTAGAGACGCCCTCAATATGTGGTAACTGTTTTGCGGCTCAATATCCAGGCTCATACATCAGTGTCGATATATAGGCAGGTAGGTTGCCAGGTAATTCAATCGTATTGAGCATTTCTGTCTGCGCGATCCGGCAAATATCGACTGCAATTGCACGGGAAACCATGCGCACCCGAGTAAGGTCGGGATAGATCGAGCCACGCGCCAGTTCTTCGGGCAAGACCATTTGTGCCAGGGTACTGGCCGCAGCCAGAAACATGCGCTCGTTGATGCGACTGGCGCCGCTGGCTAATATCCCCAATCCAATCCCAGGGAAAATATAGGTATTGTTGCCTTGTGCCGGATAAAAACATCGTCCGCCGATGTCAACTGGCGGGAAAGGGCTGCCACTCGCGAAAATGGCACGTCCCTCGCTCCAGCGATAGGCCTGTTCAGCGGTGCACTCGGTATGCGATGTAGGATTGGAAAGCGCAATAATAACCGGATGTTGCTGGTACCGCACCATCTCTCGGATAACTGCTTCATTGAATGCGCCTGCTGTCCCTGTCGCACCGATGAGCACATCGGGCTGGATGCGGGTAATCGCCTCCACAAAGCTCGCTGGCGGCTGTGGTTGTGCGAATGGCAGAATGCGCGGTTTGATTTGTTCACGGCCAGTGGTCACGAGGCCATTCCGGTCGATGAACGTCAGCCTCGATCTCGCGGTTTCGATCGGGGTTCCGCTATCGATCAGAGCTGACATGATTAGTTCAGCAATGCCGGTTGCTGCGGAACCCGTGCCCAGCAGCATAATTTTCTGTTCGGTAAATGGTTTATGTGTGACACGGCTGGCAGCGAGGATACCAGCAAGCGTGACTGCAGCAGTGCCCTGAATATCATCATTGAAGCAGCGATACTGCTCACGGTAGCGGTCAAGCAGCATAAACGCATGCTCGCTGCTGAAATCCTCGAATTGTATCAATGCCGATGGGTATTTTTGCTGAACTGCGGCAGTAAATTCATCCACAAGCGATAGATAAGCCTGACCGGTCAGGCGAGTATCAGGATAGCCCAGATACAAAGGATCCTCGCGCAACGATTGGTTATTGGTGCCAACATCAAGCATCACCGGCAGACAATAACGGGGATGAATACCGGCGCAGGCAATATAAAGGGAAATTTTGCCGATGGGAATGCCCATGCCATTCGCGCCCAGATCACCCAGCCCCAGAATACGCTCGCCATCGGTTACGACGATGACACGCACGTCTTCTTCTGGCCAGTTATTGAGGATGGTGGCGATCTCGCCACGGTCTTCCGGGGTAATATAGAAACCCTGCGGTTTTCTGAAAATATGGGCAAATTCGCGACATGCCTGACCCACCGTAGGCGTGTAGACCAGCGGCATTATCTCCTCGATATGGTCGATCAGCATCCGGTAAAACAGGTGCTGATTCCGTTCCAGCAGACTGGTGAGAAAAATATATTTTTCGATATTGCTGGATTTCTTACGCAGATTCTCCAGCACTCTTTGCTGCTGCAATTTAATATCAGCTACTTGATAAGGCAGCAGTCCGCGTAGCCCAAATTGCGCCCGCTCTGCGTAAGTAAATGCCGTTGATTTATTCAGAGCGGGATCATCCAACAACGCTTTTCCAAATTTTTGCGACCCTGGTTTCATCATATACTCCGTTATTTATGGATATCTCTAAAAATCCATATTTCGTTACAGTACATCGTTATTCATAAAAATATCTCCCTGCATATAGATCATATGCTGTGTCAATATTTTTTGTTCTTGCCGCATCTTGTTTAAAACTCTGAATTTTTTAGAGACACCCTTATGTACCGAGTGCCGCCGCTATTCCGGACGAATCTCAACTTTCACACCCACGCTGACCTGCGCGAACAAATCCAGCAAGTCACGATTATGCATACGAATACAGCCGATTGATCCCGGTTTGCCCATCTCGACACTGTCCGGACTGCCATGAATATAGATATAGCGGCGCATGGTATCCACTTTGCCCAGGCGGTTGAAACCTGGCTGGCAACCGGATAACCACAGGATGCGCGTCAGTATCCAGTCACGTCCGGGATGACGCAGCGCCAGTTTCGGAGTATAAATTTCACCGGTAGGTCGGCGTCGCACGAATACAGTATTGACCGGCTGATGCTCGCCGATCCTGGCACGGATGATGTGCGTCCCGAGCGGGGTGCAAAAGCTGCCGTATTCCTGCCCAACACCATTTTTTGCTGATGAAATCAGGTATTCTCCAACCAGCTTTGCCTGGTTATCAAACACGATCAGTTGTTGACGGGCAATGTTGATGCTGATGTGCATAATCTCGCTGTTTGCGTTTGGTGATAAAAAACTGCCTTAACAGGGCGCTTGCCTCGCCAGCGAGTATGCCGCGCTCCACCAACAGATGATGATTAAGGCGCGCATTGGCCGGTAGATTGATTATACTGCCGCAAGCGCCTGTTTTTGGGTCATCGGCCGCATAAACCAGTCGCGCAATCCTGGCGTGGAAAATTGCGCCAATACACATGACGCAAGGTTCCAGCGTCACATAAAGGGTGCAACCCGGCAAACGATAATTATTCAACCGCTGTGCGGCATCACGTAATGCCATGATTTCAGCGTGAGCGGTTGGATCGGCCAGCATCAGCGGGTGATTATGCCCACGGCCAACAATCTCACCCTGCTGGGTCACGACCGCCCCTACCGGAATTTCATCCAGTGATTGTGCCGTCCCGGCAAGGACAAGCGCCTGTTTCATGAAATAATGGTCTTCTGTTTCAGTCATTGATTTGCTTGTTCCTTCTTGCCTGTTATATTGTGCTAAATTAACCCCACTGAAGATTATGACCGTAAAAATGAACCGGATTCAAACAGCAACAGCAGCACCCGATAACGCGCTTGAGCAGGCCGAGATAGAATTGCGCACGATGCGCGATCTGTTGCGCTTTGCCGTCAGTTACTTCAACCAGTCCGATTTTTTTCTAGGTCATGGCTTGCCATCTGCCTACGATGAAGCCGCACATCTGATTCTACACGCCTTATGTCTGGTGCCGGATCAATTGGAGTTGTTTCTGGAAGCGCGTTTAACCCGGCAGGAACGAACCCGGATTCTGCATCTGATCGAGCGGCGTGTGCGTGAGAAAATACCGGCTGCCTATCTGACGCACGAAGCATGGCTGGGTGATTTCAATTTCTATGTGGATGAGCGTGTCATCATTCCACGCTCGTTTATCGCCGAGTTGTTGCAGACCGATTTGTCGCCATGGATAACGGAGCCGGATGAAATCCATCAGGTGCTGGATCTTTGTACCGGATCAGCCTGCCTGGCGATATTACTGGCGTATGCTTTCGAAAACGCAACAATTGATGCAGGTGATATTTCGTTGCCGGCACTGGAAGTAGCGCATAGAAATATTACCAACTATGATTTGACCGATAGAATCAACCTGATTCATTCGGATCTTTTTACGCAAATGGATAACAAACGCTACGATATCATCATCAGCAATCCACCGTATGTCAAAACGGAATCAATGGCCAGTCTACCCGAAGAATATCTGCATGAGCCTGAATTAGCGCTGGCTGGCGGAGTTGATGGACTGGATGTCATCCGTAATATCATGCGGGATGCCGCCCGCTATCTAACGAAACACGGATTACTGATACTGGAAATAGGCCACAACCGCGACGCGTTCGAAGCATCATTTCCTAAACTGTCCTGTACCTGGCTGGAAACCAGCGCTGGAGATCAGTTTGTGGTGATGATCAAACGCAGCGATTTATCTGCGGAACAGGATTGACAGGCCACTTCATATTTTACGAGTCAGGATGGTGTTTGGGGTAAATCGACCAGTTTCAGAAGTCGCTCGACTTCGGTATCATCCAGCTCCAGCAACATACCGCGCTTCAATCGCGGAGGCAAACTAATCGGGCCAAATCTCACCCGCATCAAACGACTGACTGTCAATCCTATCACTTCAAACATTCGTCGCACCTCGCGGTTTCTGCCTTCCTTGAGCACGACCCGGTACCAGTGATTGGTGCCAAGGCCACCCTCATCCTGCAACTGTTCAAATTTTGCCAGGCCATCCGCCAACTCAACGCCACTCGTCAAAGAAGAGACCTGATCAGGAGTGAGTTCCCCAACGATCCGTACAGCGTATTCGCGCTCCATCTGAAAGCGCGGATGCATCAAACGATTGGCCAGCGTACCATTTGTCGTGAAAATCAATAGCCCGCTGGTATTGAAATCAAGCCTGCCAATGGCAATCCATTTGGACGTTTTCATTTGCGGCAGCTTGGCAAAAACCGAAGGACGTCCTTGAGGGTCATCGAGACTGACAATCTCACCTTCGGGTTTGTGATAGAGCATCACTCGCGGTAAACGAGTGTGACGCTTCAGCCGAATAATTTTGTTATCAACGCGCACCACGTCACCAGGCGCAACCCGATCCCCCGGCTTTGCGGTAATGCCGTTGATACTGGCCCTGCCAGCGGCGATTATTTCTTCCATATCGCGCCGCGAACCGATTCCGTGCTGCGCCAGCAATTTTTGCAGACGGATGCGCTCGTCAGGATCCGATATAGAATCAGGTGATTTTTGTGCACGAAGCACTGCGTGCTTCTGCCGGCTTTTTTGTCCAAATGATCGATAATCCGGCATAAATGGAGTACCCTTATTTTCCGGTTAAGCGTATCTGTTCTGAATATGGACGTTCAAAAAGGAAATTTGATGCCTGGTGGTAACCCAAGGCCACCAGCCACGTTTGCCATATTTTCCTGTGTGGTCGATTCCACATGGCGCACGGCGTCGTTGACAGCAGCGGCAACCAGATCTTCCAGCATGTCCTTGTCGTCATTCATCAGACTGCTATCAATGCTGACACGCTTGACATCGTAACGACAGGTCATTATCACTTTTACCATCCCGGCACCCGATTGCCCTTCCACCTCAATCGTCGCCAGTTTTTCCTGCGCAGCTTTCATGTTTTCCTGCATTTGCTGAGCCTGTTTCATCAAATTGCCTAAATTCCCTTTCATCATGCTCGTCTCCATTAAGAATTGGGTTTTATCGAAGTAATATTCAGAGTCGCATCAAATTGCTCAATCAATTCCTGCACAAAAGGATCCGATTCGATAGCATCGATCGCCTCGGCCTGCTTTGTGCGCTTCTCATTTTCTTGGCGGGTTGCGAGGGTATCGCCGTTAATACTGGTCAATGAAATAGTCAATTTAACAGGATTGCCAAAATGCGTTTCCAGCTGCATCTGTAGCCTCTCCTGATAGGTTTTTTCCAGAAGATGCTGATGTTCGGGTGCCAGGCAAAGCGCTATTTTACCGGGGGAGAATGTGCTGGCCTCACAATATTGCGCCAACATTCGGGTCATCCCCGTCAATTTAAGCTGTCTGACAAGCATCAACCAGTCCTCGTTTGGACTAACCGGTATTGCCTGTGGCTTCTTCGCACTGGTGATCTGCTGTTCAGTTTGCGAGGGAGGCAATTTGGAAAAATTGCCAGTATCTTCAGTTGTCCGCTCTGTTTTTTCATCCATATCAGGCAGAAAAGCCAGCATTCGTAACAAAGTCATGCTGAAACCGCTATATTCATCCGGTGCGAGACCCAGATCCTGCCGACCATGCAGCGCGATCTGGTAAAACAGTTGAATATCCTCACTCGTGAATTGATTTGCCAGCGCAAGCAATTGATCGTACTGCGGCAAAGTCTCATCAATTGCCTGCGGCACAGTTTGTGCCAGCGCAATCTGGTGCAGCCATGCGGACAGATCCCGCAGTACCAGGTCAAAGGACACACCGGTCGCTTCCAGTTCATCGGCAATGGCAAGCAGTTTCGTGCCATCCTGTTGTGCCAACGCCTGGAGCAGTGCAAGCAGATAATCCTGATCAACCACACCCAGCATGGTTCTGGTACCAACCTCGTCCACGTGGTTATTACAAAAAGCCACTGCCTGGTCAAGCAGACTCAAAGCATCACGCATACTGCCTTTGGCCGCATGCGCCAGTAATTTCAATGCACCCTGATCTGCCATGATCTGTTCAGCAGCCAATATTTCCGTCAGTCGCGCAATGATCAGCGCAGGCGGTATTTGCTTGAGATTGAATTGCAGGCAACGGGATAATACCGTCACGGGAATTTTTTGTGGATCAGTCGTCGCCAGGATAAATTTGACATGGGAAGGCGGTTCCTCCAGCGTTTTGAGCATCGCGTTGAAGGCCGATCTGGACAGCATATGCACTTCGTCAATCAAATATACCTTGTAGCGTCCGTGTACCGGTGAATATTGCAGGTTGTCCATTAAATCACGCATGGCATCCACTTGCGTATTGGACGCCGCATCCAGCTCGATCAAATCAGAAAAGTTGCCATTATCAATCGCCAGGCAAGCCGCACAATGCCCGCAAGGCGTGGCAGTTACTCCGTCAGCGCAATTCAGTGCCCTGGCCAGAACACGTGCAATTGTCGTTTTTCCGACGCCACGTGTGCCCGTAAACAAATAAGCATGGTGCAACCGGTTCTGAGTCAAGGCATTTGTCAGTGCGCGCACGACATGCGTTTGCCCAACGAGCTCAGAAAATGTTTTGGGGCGCCACTTGCGGGCAAGAACTTGTGAATGAGCCAAGATTGGGTGTCGAGCCTATCGGATCCGAGTATGGTATCCCGGATGATCGCTACTCCGTATTATCAAGCAGGGGAAATGTTCAGCAATAAAACCGCAACGATCATTACAGAGCATCTCTAAAAATCCATATTTCGTACAATACGTTGTTATTCACAAAAAACATCTCTCTGCATATCAATCATATGCTGCGTCAATATTTTTTGTTCTTGTATCGTATTGTTTTAAATCCTGAATTTTTAGAAACACCCTACAGTCAGCATGTGCCACTATAGGTGGCGAGCCAAACCCCCGGCACTTGCAAAAACAGCTGTGGCTGCTTCCTTCCGGATCTGACCAGGTTCACCATTTTGCAATGCGGGGAGGCCCGCCGAGCGTTATTTTACTCCAAGCGATCCCTGACATGTCAGGTTATTCTTCTTATTTGCGGGTGTTTTTAAAAAGCATCATGCCCGTTCGCTGCCTGCACATAACTCGCTGAGCGCAATCCCTGGGTCAGGTGCGCGCATGAACGTCTCGCCAATCAGGAAAGCATGAATGCCGTGGGACTGCATGGTTGCGATATCCGCTCTGGAGGCAATGCCACTTTCGGTGATGACGATGCGTTCCGCTGGAATATGCCGAGCCAGTTGCCAGGTAGTTTCGAGTTTTGTTTCAAACGTTCGCAGGTTGCGGTTATTGATACCGATCAGCGGAGTGGCAAGCTTGAGTGCCAAATCAAGTTCGGCTGCGTCATGTACCTCTACCAGCACGGCCATGCCCAGCGTGTGGGCAATGGTTTCCAGTCGACGCATACGAGTGAGCGCATTTTCGCCCTGGTTGACAGCTGGATCATCAGTGAAAACAGAAGAGAAAAAGGCCGCAACAATCAGCAAAATGCAGTCAGCGCCCATTGCACGCGCTTCATGCACCTGATACGCGTCAAGGATAAAATCCTTGCGTAGAACCGGTAACTGGCAGGCTGCCCGCGCCTGCTGCAAAAAATCTGCACTGCCCATGAAAAATTGCTCATCGGTCAATACCGATAAACAGGCCGCACCATGACTGGCGTAGCTGGCGGCAATCCCGGCCGGGTCAAAATCTGCTGGCATAGCCTCTTTGCGGTCGACATCTGCTGTTTCAGGCGATGCGACTGACTGTACCGTGGCCATGCCGCGCAGCAATCCCTTGCTCGGACTGGCGCGTTTAATTTCGGCAATAACGGCTGCCTGCCGTTGATCAATCTTGCCACGAATTGCCTGAACAAAATCCCGCACTGGTGTAGTTTGGCTGATTTCCTGCTGGAGGACCCGCAGCGGCTTATGCTTATTGGCGGCAATGATTTCCTGTTTTTTTACGGCAAGAATGCGGTCAAGAATCGTGGACATTTAACTTGTTTTATGAATGGTGACTGGGAAACCGGATCATTGCCTGCAATTTTTCATTGGCAGCACCACTGACAAGCGCATGGTGCGCCAGCTCGATACCTTCGGCGATCGATCCAGCCAGCCCGGCAACATAAATTGCCGCGCCGGCATTGAGAAGTACAATATCGCGCGCAGGTCCCGGTTGATTCTCCATCACCGACTTCAATCTGGCGGCAGCGTCAGCCGGATCAGTTACCTGCAAGGTCTCAATGGCCGCGCATGGCAGACCAAAATCTTCCGGCTGCAAAGTATATTCAAAAATTTCTCCTGCCCGGAGCTCCGCTACCTGGGTGGGACCAGACAAGGTAATTTCATCGAGTCCGTCACAACCATGCACAACCATGGCGTGATGACTTCCAAGTCGTTGCAAAACGTGCACCAACACTGTGGTCAGATCGGCATGGAATACGCCCAGCAATTGATTGCTTGCCCTGGCAGGGTTGGTTAATGGCCCCAGCAGGTTAAACAGGGTGCGTACTCCCAGTTCGCGCCGCACGGGAGCAGCATGCTTCATTGCATGATGAAAATTGGGGGCGAACATGAAACCGATACCGATCTCGTTAATCGAGCGCTCGATTAGCTGCGGGGTCTGCGCCAGGCTGATCCCCATGAATTCCAGCACATCGGCGCTACCTGCCTTGCTTGAAACAGACCGGCCGCCATGCTTGGCGACCCTGGCACCTGCCGCCGCAGCAACGAATGCAGTGGCAGTGGAAATATTGAATGTGCTGCAACCATCACCGCCCGTTCCGCAGGTATCAATCAGGTGTGAAGTATCTGCTACGTGGACAGAAACGGCCAGTTCACGCATGACTTGTGCCGCAGCGGCGATCTCACCGATTGTTTCACGCTTGACTCGCAAGCCAGTAATCAATGCGGCGGTCATTACGGGCGACACCTCCCCTGCCATGATGGCATGCATCAGCCTGACCATGTCGTCATACGCAATTTCACGATGTTCAAGAATTTGCGCCAGAATTGTCTGTGGTGTCATGTGCTTGACAATATCCTTTCTGGATAACCGGTATGTGGTGATTGTAGAAAATTTTTGAGAAGCTGATGACCGTGCTCACTCAAAATAGACTCCGGGTGAAATTGCACGCCCTCAATTGCCAGGCTACGGTGGCGCACGCCCATAATTTCACCTGCTTCTGTCCAGGCCGTGATTTCCAGACAATCAGGCAGACTGTTGCGGTCGATAATCAGCGAGTGGTAACGAGTTGCCATGAATGGGCTGGGCAAGCCATAAAATATGCCAGTATCCCCATGAAAAATCGGTGATACTTTGCCGTGCATGACTTGTTTGGCTCGTACAATACAGCCACCAAAAGCCTGCCCGATACTTTGATGCCCCAGGCAAACGCCAAGCAAGGGAATACTGCCACCGGAACGATTGATCAGTTGCAGGGAAATACCAGCCTCATTGGGTGTGCAGGGACCAGGAGAGATCACAATACGAGCAGGCGCCAGTTGCAGAATTTCATCCAAGGTAATTTCGTCGTTGCGCGCCACAGTGACTTCTTCACCCAGTTCACCGAAATATTGGACAAGGTTATACGTAAACGAGTCGTAATTATCGATCATCAACAGCATGGTGAAAATATTCGTTTGATTTGTGCGAACAAATTAGTAAAGCAGCCAAGTATAAACGCTCATGACCTGTCTGCGGTAACTTCCTGGATTACGGGAACTCACGTTTCTATTCCTTGACTGGCAGCAGGATTATTTTTTCGGGATAAAGCAGTGGTACAGCCGATTCATCACTCCCATGTACAATAAAGTGAAAATAATACGCAGCGACGATATTGGCGATTATCAAGAGTGCGAGCAAAATTTTCATATCGTAATATCGTATATTATGCACAGAGTTGGCAACCTGTTTCCCGGATTCTACAAAACTTGCTAAAATGCCGGATAATTCCCGTTTCTCAATGACAATCTTAAATAAGCAAGTCAACCATGAAAATAACTGAAATTATTGTGACAATTACTACGCTCATCTTATCTAGTTTTGCGTTTGCTGATTCTGCCATCGTCAGTGGTAATGCAGAAAATGGCAAAGAAATCGCTGCGGGGATTTGTGCGGGTTGTCATAACTCGGACGGTAACAGCATTATTCCGAACAATCCAATCCTTGCTGGGCAATATGCCGAATATACCACCAAACAGCTGCATGACTTTAAACCAGGCAGCAAAGCAGCGAAAAGACACAATTCCATTATGGCTTCGATGGTTGCCAATCTCAGTGATGACGACATAAAAAATCTTGCCGCCTATTATGCTCGGCAACCCTCCCAACCAGCGGCCAATCACTCGAATGACGAGTCTCTACTGGAATTAGGCAGGAAAATGTATCTGAGTGGTAATCTGGAAAATTCAATTCCGGCCTGTTCCAGCTGCCACTCGGTTAACGGACAAGGAATTCCACCACATTATCCAAGATTAAAAGGTCAGCATGCCGCTTATGTTTTAGCACAGCTGCGAGCATTTCGCGAGGGAACACGTAAAAATGATTTGAACAGCTCGATGAGATCAATCTCTTCTCGCATGAGCGCGCGGGAGATGAGAGCAGTATCGGAATATATCTCGACATTGAAGTAACCGCAGGATTATCGAGTCAGGCATTTTCGCATCATGATTCTCGCAAGCAGTATTTTCACAAAAAAATACTGCTTGCGAGATGCTTTTTAGCGCTTTGTTTCAAGAATATCTCTAAAAATCCATATTTCGTTACAATACGTCGTTATTCACAAAAAATATCTCCTGACCTATCAGTTGTATGCTGCGTCAATATTTTTTGCGCTTGCCTCGTCTTGTTTAAAACTCTGAATTCTTAGAGACGCCCTCAACCTCATCCATATTTTTTACGATTACGACGCCGGCGGCTATGCGCCTGCTTCAGTTCCTTATCGGTTGGCGGTGGCTTTTTCTTATCAGCGTAAGGATTTACTCCCGATCTAAACTCCACGCGCAATGGAGTACCCCTTAAATCAAAATCCTTCCTGAGTGTGTGCTCAAGATAGCGCCGATAGGTCGCTGGCACATGCTCCAGCATTGAACCATGAATAATAATCAATGGCGGATTGGAACCACCCTGGTGTGCGTAACGTAATTTTGGTCGGGACATTCCCCCGCGCGGCGGGGGTTGTTTGGCTACAGCAGCCAACATTGCCCGCGTCAAGCGTGGAGTTGGAATATGCGCCATTGCGGCGGCATACGCTTCATCAACCGATGGCATCAACCGTTTGAGTCCATGTCCATGTAACGCCGAAATATAATGCAAACTGGCAAAATCAAGAAATATCAGCTTACGTTCCAATTCTCGCTTGATGGTTTCTCGCTCGTACTCATCCAGCCCGTCCCATTTGTTGACCGCTACAACCAATGCACGACCTGTTTCAACAATAAAACTGGCGATATGCGCGTCCTGCTCTGAGATATGATTATGCGCATCCAGTACCAGAATAACAAGATTGGCTGCTTCTATCGATTGCAGTGTTTTGATTACCGAGAATTTTTCCAGCGTCTCCAATACCTTGCCGCGCCGTCGCAAACCGGCGGTATCAATCAGGGTATAGTGGCGTTGATCGTATTCAAAATCAATATAAATACTGTCGCGAGTCGTGCCTGGCTGGTCGAACGCAATCACGCGCTCCTCACCGAGCAATGTATTGACCAATGTAGATTTTCCAACATTGGGGCGACCAACAATGGCGATTCTGGGAGACTGATCTGCGGACGGATCCGCCTCTTCTTCCAATGGGAAATCCGCTAGGGCGAAGTCGATCAGTTCACCCATATTATCGCCATGTAACGCTGAAACGGCACAAGGGTCGCCCAGGCCAAGCTCATGAAACTCTGCAGTCATGATCGACAAGCGCATACCTTCCGTCTTATTGACCACCAGGATAATGTTCTCGGTTCGCTTGCGTAACTGCTCGGCAACGATCTTGTCCTGTGGTGACAGCCCCTGCCGACCATCAACTACAAACAGGACAACATCGCCTTCATCTACCGCCAACAGGGTTTGTTTGGCCATGGCATGCAAAATGCCGGATTTTACTACTGGTTCAAATCCACCGGTATCTACCACGAGATATGGCTTATCACCCAGCCTTCCATGTCCATAATGACGGTCGCGTGTCAATCCCGGAATATCAGCCACCAAAGCATCACGACTGCGCGTCAGGCGGTTGAATAACGTGGATTTCCCGACATTCGGGCGTCCAACCAATACAAGCGTAGGTTTCATGATGGTGAGTCGAGAATCGAGTGGGAGGGCATTGGCTTGAATTTGTACACACTATATTTCAAAATTCGACTTTTATCATCTTTCATCCTGCCTTCTCTCAATGAAAGAAGAAACAAATGACAAATTTTGAAGTACGTGAAGTATACAGCCAAGAAACGGATTAAACGGAAGTTTCAGGTCTGCTAACAACCATGCAGCAATACCGAAAGAATTCCATATTACCAAGCCCAAGCATATCAGTAGTACTATGAACGATTCCTATGGAAGGGAAAATGCAAACACTCCACCTTTCCGGGTTTGCACCACAAATCCATCCGGCAGATATTCCGGCGCGGATAAAATCGGACTGCCATCGGTAGGCGCGCGCGCCAGTAAAGCGCCGTCATTGCGGTCGAGCACCATGACATATCCTTTGTCATCACCGATGATCAAGCGTCCACCACGCGCAATCATTGGTAATGTGATCTTGCCACCACCCAGCTTGCCTTGTTTCCAATCCGTCACACCGCTGCTCTTGTCATAAGCGGCAACGACACCACGTTCTTCACTGACATAAACCCGTTGATTGTCCATGACCAAGCCTGCATTACTTGAAGAGTCCTTGCTCCAGATAGGATTACCACTGACAAGCTCAAAACAGGCAACACGGCCACGATAGGCTACCGCACAAACACTGTTCTGATCAATAGCAGGTGGACTACTGATATCGGTCATGCGCTCAAGTTCCGTCACCCCACGCGGCAGCGCAACGGTTGCCTCCCAACCCACATTACCATCCTGAAGGTTCATTGCTATCAATTTTCCACCAGGAAAACCAGCAAAAACCGCACCAGGAAACAGGGATACCCCCGCATAACTCCGCACCGTCAAGGGCGGCGTAGTTCCTTGATAGACCCAGATACGTGAACCGTCAGTGGCATCCAGTCCGAAGAGTCTGCCATCGCCAGTACGCACCACAATGGTTCCGCTATCGACATTGGGAGGACTGAGGACTTCGCTGCTCACTTGCGTCTGCCATAACGAGTTGCCGGATTCGTCAAAGGCCAATACTTCACCCTTATAGGTCCCAAGGAGAATGAGTCCTTCACCGACACCAACACCACCAGACAAATGTTTGTCGGTATCAATCTGCCAGATCTTCGCACCTGTACTTGCATCGAGCCTGGCCAGCAATCCTTCCTCATCCACAACATACAGCCCGCCACTCTCGTAGACCGGGTAGAACACCGCCGTTTTGCTCTCCGCGAGCGTTACTCGCCATAAAAGCTCAGCCCTGGGTGCGGCATCCAGAACCGCCATCTCTGCTTCATCTACCTCGACTTCATCAGTATCCTTGCTGAAAATATCAGTGAAATGTCCTCCATCAAAAATACCCAGGCTTCCACATCCACTGCACATTACCAGCATCAAGCCAATAATCGCACTTCGTACCAACGAAACTGAAGAGAGCCTGTGTGATCGTATGCTGCCAATCATCAACTAATCTCTTAACGCATCCATTTTCATTTGCACGATATTCTGGTAGGAACTTTGCCCACCCAAACGATCGAGCGCCTGTTGGTAAGCTGCACGCGCCTCTTGTGTTTTGCCGGAAACCGTGAGCACATCCCCGCGTAAATCTGCATAAAGCCCGATAAAGGAGGTGCCATGCTGTGCATTCAACAAGGAAAGTGCTTGTTCAAACTGTTGTTCATCCAGCAAAATACCCGCCAGACGTAACCGTGCCAGATCCTTCAGCTCAACTTCTTCGGATTGATCCAGAAGCCATTGCAACATGGTTTTGGCAGCCGGCGTATCACCCGCCTTGAGGCTTGCCTGGGCTGAAATCAATGCCGCGCGCGAGGCATACCCGCTGCTGGCAAAGCCCTCTGTCAACAATAGCGCCGCATCCTTAATTTTTTCAGCATCACCACTCTTTTCGATATGTTGTTGCAGTACCGCATACAGATCAGCCGCTTGCTGTGTTTGTTGATTTTTGTAATGACTCCACAGTCGGTTACCCGCAACACTGGCAACCAGAATAGCCAGACTTAACAGGATGATATTGCCGTTGGCAGCCCACCAGGTTTTTAACCGGTCAATTTTCTCCTGCTCTTCAAAATCAAGTGATGACATCGTGTTACTCCTTTTCGACAAATTAGTTTTTGGCTAATAGCTTGCTGATTTCTGTTAAGTCCACACTTACCTGTTCAGCAGCCTCACGTAATGGTTTAAGGCTGATTTTTCTGGCCTGCGCTTCATCATCGCCAATAATTGCCGCAAACCGGGCGCCGCTGGCATCAGCTTTTTTCATTTGTGCTTTGAAGGCGCCCCCACCGTTATGTAAAATCACTCTAACGCCCTGATCACGCAAACGTTCAGCAATCTCCCATGCAAAATCCGTTGCCATTGTGCCCTGGTGAACCACGTAAACATCGGGGCAATTCGCTGTATTTTTCTCATCCGAATCGACCATCAGCGCCAGAATTCGCTCAACCCCCATGGCAAAACCACAGGCAGGCGCGGATTTCCCTCCAACTTGCGCAATCAGGCCATCGTAACGCCCACCAGCGCAGATGGTTCCCTGTGCGCCCAAGCGATCGCTCACCCATTCAAAAACCGTACGATTGTAATAATCCAGTCCCCTGACCAGATGCGGATTGATCGTAAAATCGACCCCCAGATTTCGTAGTATTCCCTGTAATGACTCAAAGTGCTCCAGAGAGGCTTCGTCAAGATCATCAAACAGCCTGGGCGCATCTTTCAGTAATGCCTGCATGGCGGGATTTTTGCTATCGAGAATGCGTAGCGGATTGCTGTGTAGCCGCCGACGCGCATCGTCATCGAGTTGATCAGAGAATTTTTCGAGATAGCTGATTAATCTGGCACGATAAACTGTGCGCGATTCCAGGCTGCCAAGCGTGCCAATTTCCAGGCGAACAGGCGCGACGCTCAACATACGCCATAACCTGGCACACATGACAATATGTTCGGCATCGATATCGGGGCCGGCATAACCAAGTGCTTCGACACCGACCTGGTGAAACTGCCGATAACGCCCTTTTTGCGGACGCTCATGCCGAAACATTGGCCCGCTGTAATAAAGTCGCTGTGGGCCTGAATACAGCAGATTGTGTTCAATCACCGCACGCACACAGGAAGCGGTACCTTCCGGACGCAATGTCAGATGCTCGCCATTGAGATGATCAACAAACGTGTACATCTCTTTTTCGACGATATCCGTCACTGCGCCAATTGATCTTACAAACAAGTCGGTTTGTTCAACCACCGGCGTGCGTAAATTACGATAACCATAAGTCGCGAGCCAGGTACGAATCGTATCTTCAAAACAGGCCCACTTCTCGCTCTCGCCCGGCAGGATGTCATTCATCCCGCGAACGGCACGAATCGCGCTAGACATTGACGTTTTTTTTCTGATAGCGAGTACGCACGTATTCATCAACAATGGCGCGGAACTCTCCGGCAATATTCTCACCCTTGAGCGTGACGGTTTTTTGTCCGTCGACAAACACAGGTGCAACCGGATTCTCGCCAGACCCAGGCAAACTGATGCCGATATTTGCGTGCTTGCTTTCCCCCGGACCATTGACAACACAACCCATCACCGCCAGCGTCATATTTTCAACGCCATCATATTGATCCCGCCAGTCAATCATCTGCTCACGCACATACGCCTGAATGCTTTCCGCCAACTCCTGAAAATAGGTACTGGTAGTACGACCGCAGCCTGGGCAGGCCGCCACCAGCGGCACGAAAGCGCGCAACCCCATGGTTTGCAGTATTTCCTGAGCAACCACGACTTCACGGGTACGATCTCCACCTGGTTCCGGTGTCAGCGAAACGCGAATGGTATCGCCAATACCGGAAAACAGTAGAATGGACAAGGCCGCAGTTGAGGCGACAATGCCTTTGGAACCCATGCCAGCCTCCGTCAATCCCAGATGTAACGCATAATCACACTGCCTGGCCAGCTCGCTGTAAACCGAAATCAAGTCCTGCACACCGCTGACTTTGCATGACAGCACGATGTGATCACGGGGGAGTCCGAGTTCTTCCGCCCTGGCAGCGCTTTCCAGCGCGGAAGTAATCAGCGCCTTGCGCATGACCTGACCAGCATCCAATGGTTGCGACAACCGGGCATTTTCATCCATCATCCGCACCAGCATTTCCTGATCAAGACTACCCCAGTTGACGCCAATCCTGATCGGCTTGTCATATCTGCAGGCGATCTCGATCAGGGTTGAGAACTGCTCGTCGCGTTTCTTGCCATGTCCGACATTTCCCGGATTGATACGATACTTGGCCAATGCCTGTGCGCATTCTGGATGCGCACTCAATAATTTATGCCCGTTGAAATGGAAATCTCCCACTAACGGCACATCACAACCCATCGCATCCAGCCTGGCGCGAATGCCCGCAACCGCTGAGGCGGACTCTGTATTGTTAATGGTAATTCTGACCAGTTCCGAACCAGCTCGCGCCAGTTGTGCCACTTGCTGGGTTGTTGCGATTTCATCCGCCGTATCGGTATTGGTCATGGATTGCACCACAATCGGCGCATCGCCGCCAATCAGGACCGATCCCACTTTAACCCCAACGCATTTCCTGCGTGGGCTGACAGTTACATTCGTTGACATGAATTCAAGTAAATTATTTAATGATTAGGTGCTGGAACAATCTGGTTATTCCAGCGAAAAACGCGCGACATCATCATTTCCGCGTGTGTATGGCGCAAGATCCACTTTGCGCCCATCATAGGTAAGATCCACCCCTGCCGCATTGCCAATTACCAGATATAACGGTGGTTTTCCACTGATCGTATGCTCAGAGCCACGCGCATGAATTTTCTCAAGGATAACATTGCCTTCGCCATCTTTTACTTTGACCCAGGAATCACGTGAAAAAACAAAATGTAACGACCGGGTTTCTTTCTGACTTTCTGGTGTTGCCGAAGATTTAATCAATCGATCAGCAGATAGTTTCGCGCCTGCCAATGCATCTTTTACCTGGTCAGGCAGTGTAACAGACGATAGTGTAAGTGGTGCTCCCGCAGGCGGCGGAGCCGGAGGCGACGACGGAGTTATCCCCGGCAAAGGCAATTCGATCGCCGCTTGTCTATCGGAATGATCCATCCCGGACAGCTCGGGCAGGCTCAAATCGCCCAGCAACACAGGTGATTCCTGATCAAGTTTATTCGATTGAAAAAGGACATACCCTATCAGCGCCAATCCGATTGCCAATAGCAAATATAACCATTTTCCGCCACCATCACGGCCATGGCTGGAAAGCGGTTTGATTGGCTGCAGGCTATGTACCAGATTTCTATCCGAATGTATTTGTGTCGGTCGATTATGTGGCAACATTTGCAGTAACTGATCAACATTGGCAAGCCGCAACAAGCGTGCATAATTACGCACATATCCTCTCTGGAATGTCGGCACTGCCGAAGGCAATGAGGTATCTGTCTGTGATTCGATTGCAGTGACTTGTCGTTCCGATAAACACAAACGCCGCGCTACTTCGCTGAGACTCAATCCCTGCCGGATCCTTTCATCGCGCAGCAACTCTCCCAAAGCGGGGGGAGCCTTTATATCAGCCGCCTCTCCGGTTGGCTGATTGCTGGACACCGCACTGGTTGCGTCAGGCAACTCACAATCATCCTGGCTGGCTTTTGGCATAATTTCGTCATCTGCCCCCCCGCTGTTGTCAGCTGACTCAACAGGCAATACCCGATCAGTCTCTGCCTCGTCCGGAATTTGATCTCTGTTAGGTATCTGATTTTCAGTCATGATTTACCTTACCCGCGCGTAGTGCTTTTGCTTCCTTGGAGTCGGGGAAACGTTTCTGTAATTGAAAAGCATAATTTGCCCGTGCATTGATATCGTTCTTTGCCTGAGCGATTCGAACAGCAAGCCACAAATTCTCGGCTGTGGCAGGATAAGCTTGTAAATGGCGGGACATTTCAGATTCTGCTGTTTCCAGATTGCCTTTTTTCAGATCAAGTTCAATCAGTCCCAGCCGGGCAAGCGCATAACCGGGACGAATAATCAATGCTTCGCGAAAAAAGGTACGCGCACGATCATAATCCGGCAACTTCAATACGCACAAGCCAGCATTTGCATAGCTCTTTTCAGGGGCATCGTAGAGGGAATCACTGATTGCCCGCATAAAATGGCTGATTGCCTGTTCAATCCGGTTTTGTCTCCGTTGACACAAAAACCAGCCATAATTGTTATGAATATCAGGATCGGTTCCCGCAAAATTAAGCGCGCGATCAAAATTCTCCTCTGCGCGCGCATCTTCCTGCAAATCCATGTATATCAAACCCAGCATGTTGTAGGCAGGCGCATAATCCGGTTTGGATTTGAGCGCGATGCCAGCTTCCTCGATTGCCACCCGGTACTGCCCGCGCCGGTAATACTGCCCTGCCAGCTCAGTATGCACCATTGCACTTTGCAATACCCGCTGCTTCAACTCTTCCGACGTGGATTTATCAGTTATCGGCGCATGCACACAGCCTGCGAGATAGATCAGACAGGCAAATGAAAACCCAACAACAAATATTTTTTTTACAAGATTCAGAAGTTTCATTTTTACGCAGCAAGGAAGAATCATTTACTCGGTAATATGAGTCAACGCAACCGTGGCTGCTCGACGGGTTTTATCATGCACTAGCCCAGCAAGCTGGCCACAGGCGGCAGCAATATCGTCACCACGTGTTTTACGTACTGTGTTGATAATACCTGCTTCTGACAACACTTCACGAAAATGGTCGATTGCAACATTACTCGAGCGTTGGTACCCGGAATCAACAAATGAGTTGAACGGAATCAGGTTCAGTTTACACGGAATATTTTTAACCAGTTGCACCAGTTCACGTGCCTGCTCGATGCCATCATTGATACCATCGAGCATAATGTATTCAAATGTCACAAAATCGCGCGGCGCAGATGGCAGATAACGCTCACAGGCAGCCATCAATGCCTTGATCGGATATTTTTTATTGATTGGCACCAACTGGTCACGCAAGGCATCATTGGGCGCATGCAAGGAAACTGCAAGCGCAACCGGGCAACGCTCGCGCAATCGATCAATAGCAGGCACCAGCCCCGAAGTGCTGACGGTAACACGACGACGCGACAATCCATAAGCATAATCACTCAGCATCAGATCCAGCGCCTGCGAAAGATTTTCAAAATTCGCCAGTGGCTCGCCCATCCCCATCATTACGACATTCGTAACCATTCGCTGTGGACTGATTGACTGATCGGTATTTAACAAACGGTTTGCCAGCCATAATTGACCAATGATCTCCGCAACCGTCAGATTGCGATTAAATCCTTGCCGGCCAGTCGCACAGAAACTGCAGGCCAGCGCACATCCCACCTGGCTGGAAACGCAGAGCGTGCCGCGATTTGGTTCCGGGATGAACACGGTTTCAACCGCATTACCCGCACCCGTTGAAATCAGCCATTTACGCGTTCCGTCAACAGCTGTATGGTCACTAACGATTTCCGGTGGCTGAATTGTGACCTCTCCTGCCAGTTTCTGCCTTAACTGTTTAGCCAGATCACTCATTTCCGAAAATTCTGTTTTGCCAGACTGATGAATCCAGCGCAACAGCTGTCGGGCGCGATAGGGCTTCTCGTCTATTCCTTGACAAAAATCGACAAGCCCTGCCTCATTGAAATCCATCAAATTAAGCATCTGGCCAGCTCCGCTGCAAGCCTGACAACGTTACGCCAACCATCTCTGGAAAATATCGCCAATACGTAATCAACGCGAATAAATACTCAATGAAGGAAAAAAACAGGCAATCTCAACCGCTGCCGTTTCAGGCGCATCAGATCCATGCACGGCATTGGCATCGATACTGTCCGCAAAATCCGCGCGGATAGTTCCTTTTTCTGCTTTTTTTGGATCGGTTGCACCCATCAGATCACGATTTTTCACAATCGCATTTTCACCTTCCAGCACCTGAACCATAACAGGCCCGGAAATCATGAAATCCACAAGATCCCTGAAAAAAGGACGATCCTTGTGAACCGCATAAAATTGCTCTGCCTCGCTTCTGGACAAAGACACCATGCGTGCCGCAATGATTTTCAATCCCGCTGCTTCAAACCTGGCATAGATCTGGCCAATTACGTTTTTTGCCACGGCATCCGGTTTAATGATGGATAGCGTCCTTTCAGCAGTCATAAAATCCCTCGTAGAATTAGTTTGTTGTAAACAGGCCATTCTAACAAAATCCTTCCTCAATTTGCTTAATTCTATCTATTTCATCAGGGCAATCGGGCTTAAATTATCTTGACTTTTAAGTTTGATTGTTAATCATAAGGTTAAAGGTGTGAGAATTTAAGTTAATCAAAAAACAAGCAATTTGGCCAATTTTATGGTTCATAACATACTGTTTTAATGAATAATAAATTTAAGCCCGATTGCCCTGTCTATTTCATCGGATTACGCCAGAGCCAGATTTCATCTGGCAAAAGACCATTTGGCGCTGAGTCTCCTCTGGAAGACTGAACGAGAACAAACCAATCTACCGCGAACGAACCTGCCAAGCCGAATTTCTCTGAAATTGAATTGTGCATTATCTATAAAAATGATAACTAAATCACAATATATTGGTTTTATTAATAACGCCTCACTCCTAGAATACACGCCTTATTTAAGCCAGTCCGATAAAACCCATGATAACTAATTCAAAAGAAAGGAGATCACCGATGAAAACCAAAATAAAGACGATTTTTGCTTCGACAGCGACAGTTTTTCTTGCTACCGGTCAATCGTATGCTGCAGTCACGGATCCAGCGCAGGAAACGACCGCGCAGCGCGCTAAAAACGCGTTTCATTCCAAAGAATGGCATGAAGTGCCCACCGCCGCTGCACTGGCAAATGAGTACGCGCTATCAAACAACAGTCCATCAACCCAGCAATCCGTCGTGCTGATTGCACAAGCTGATGCAGCAGGTCAGGATGTGGATAAATGGGCAATAAAACCCGACAATCAGTCTGCTGTTCAATCCGCTCGCACGCAACCGCCAGACACGCCACAGAAGTCCACTTACTTCCAGCGCGCGCGCAGCTATTCCACCCACCCCGAGTCTGATCCGCCGCGTTATGTGCGCAATCTGGCCAAGACAGATATCGATGCATTCAAGAATCTTGACTGGCTTGATGCCGGCTTTGACTACCGGATGCGGTATGAGCTGCGCGATGGCGATATACGGCGCAACAGACTGATAACTGATAATAACTTCCTGCTGCGTACCCGCGCCTATATCGGTATCAGAAACATTGTTGATCCTTTCCGTTTTGCGGTCGAATTTGAAGACGCACGCGCTTATAACAGCAATTTTCCAAGAGATAACCGCGACTGGAATAAGTTTGAACTGATTCAGACCTATGGCGAACTGTATTTCAAGGATGCGCTGGGGAAAGACGATCTGGGTAATGACCGTCCGCTGCGGATCCGCGGGGGACGCATGGCTTGGGAGGCCGTCGACAGACGTTTATTCGGCAACAATCAATGGCGCAATACCACCAACAATTTTGAAGGTTTTCGGGTCACATTCGGGCGAGAGGCAAACGATTGGGAACTGGATACTTGGGGATTGCAGCCTGTCATCCGCGACATAGACGATTTTGATGGCCGCAATAAAAGCCAGTGGTTTTATGGCGCGGTGGGTCACTGGCGGAAATGGTCCGATGTCATCACGATACAGCCGTATATTATGGGGCTGAAACAGGATAGCCGGAATGGACGGCAAACTGAACGTGATATTTATTCACCCGGCATACGCGCTTACGGTGTGCTGCCAAAAACCAATATTGATTATGATCTGGGCGCGATCTATCAGTTTGGGCGAGACGACGGTCAGAAAAAAGCCGCCTGGTCATATCTGATCGAACTTGGCTATACATTCAAACACGATTGGAAACCACGGCTGAGTACTTTTTATGGCTTTGTCAGTGGCGACCGCAATCCGAACGACAACGTAAATAACCGCTTCGAACGGTTCTTCGGCTTTGCGCGTCCGTGGTCACCTGACGACAATCTGATTATGGAAAACGTCAAGGCGCCCAAGGTCGTGTTCGAGCTCTCTCCGCACAAAGATGTTTCGATAGACGGCGGTTACAGCTGGTTCTGGCTGGCCAGCGATACTGACCGCTTCAATAATCTTTTTAACGTTGCCACACGAAACACCCTCAACCGTGATCCAACCGGACAAAGCGGCGACTTTCTGGGTCAGTCGGTCAACGCTCGCGTCCGTTACAAGCTGACATCACACGTTGACACTACCATCGGATATTCACGCTGGATGAATGGATCGTTTGTAAAAAACAGGCAACTGGCGGCGCTGGGAGAATCCAACGACCACAGCAATTTTTTCTATTTTGAAGTATCCCTTAGAGCATTTAAATAAACAACGTCACTCAATCAAGTAAAGGAAAAATAATGACCATTCATTCATGGAAAATATGGCCAAAAATCGTACTGCTGGCAACAGCCTTAATCATCGGGTCGGAAGCATTCGCTGAAAAGACATTGCTGAATGTCTCCTATGACCCGACGCGAGAGCTTTATCAGGAATTCAATTCAGCCTTTGCCAGACACTGGCAGGCGCAGACCGGAGAGAAAGTAAAGATTAATCAGTCGCATGGTGGTTCCGGCAAGCAAGCGCGCGCGGTTATTGATGGACTGGAGGCTGATGTCGTCACGCTCGCCCTGTCTGTCGATATCGACGCCATCGCCGAACACAGCAAACAGTTGCCGGACAACTGGCAGTCACGCTTACCAGAAAACAGCTCGCCCTATACATCCACCATCGTTCTTCTGGTGCGCAAAGGAAATCCCAAAGGCATCAAAGACTGGGATGATCTCGCCAGGCCGGGCATCGCGGTAATTACGCCGAACCCCAAAACCTCTGGTGGTGCGCGCTGGAATTACCTGGCCGCATGGGAATACGCTAAACAACGGTTGGGTAATGCAGACAAGGCAAAAGATTTTGTTAAGGCTATCTATAAAAACGTACCAGTGCTGGACTCCGGCGCACGTGGCTCGGCGACCACATTTATCGAACGTGGTATCGGCGATGTGCTACTTGCGTGGGAAAACGAAGCTTTCCTGGCGCTCAAGGAATACGGTAACGATAAATTTGAAATCGTCATTCCGTCATTCAGCGTCCTGGCTGAACCCGCTGTTGCCCTGATCGACAGAGTCGTTGACAAGAAAGGCACACGTCAGGTTGCCGAAGCTTATTTGCAATATCTTTATACGGACGAAGGTCAGGAAGTTGCTGCCAAACATTTCTACCGACCGACCAATAAAAAAATTGCAGCAAAGCATGCCGGGCAGTTTCCAGCCATCAAATTGTTCAAGGTAGACGATGCTTTCGGCAGCTGGAAAGATGCGCAGAAAGTACACTTTAACGATGGCGGTACGTTTGATCAGATCTATCTGAAATAATTATCATAAAGAGGATGCTCTATGGTCGGCATCCTCTAACAAGGAAATCATCCAGAGAAAAACTATGAGTGTACTCATTGTAGGCGGGGATTATGTCGAATCGCTCAAGCGCCAGATTGCAGCGCAAGGATACAAACATATCGAGCACTGGCATGGCCGCAAGAAAGGATTTATCAAGCGCAAGCTTTCAAGTGACACGCGATTGATTGTCATGGTTTATGACTATATCAGTCACAGCGTAGCAATTTCTTTGAAAAACAAGGCAAATCGCAAAGGTATTCCTATTATTTACTGCCGTCATGCCGCGCATGAACTCAAGCACAAGCTACTGAACCAGAATGAATCTGATGTCTACTGTTACTGCTGATTTCTTGAGTGTATTTGAATAACAACCAATACGACTCTTAGAAAAACAGTCCAGAGTATTTTCATTCAACGAGAGTTCTTTCATGAATACACAGACAATACATGCTTTTACGGCCAGGGATGAATTCGAACTAATCCGGTCGGCTACCGATTATCCGCTGGAGCGCGCGGAAAATGGCTGGGTTAGCGGGCATTTCTATCGTTGCAGACTGACAAGCGTTTTTCAGGCTGTTTTTGATGCCACCACAAACAAAACAACAGGTCATGCGGCCTATGTCCGCTCCGAATCAAATAATGAAATAGCACTGTGGCCATGGCAAATTTTCAGCATGGCATCGAGCGATGATCAACTGGTTAGCCTGGATCGGTTATGCCGGGCAATTCATTCATTGAATTATTTCAAGAAGCCACTAGATTCGGGCAGATTATTCGTCAGCGTGCATCCGCGTTTACTGGAAAGCGTTAAAGATGATCATGGTCGCGCATTTGAGGACTTTCTTGGCTTGATCGGTGTGAGAACTTCTCAAGTAGTCATCGAGATTCCCTCCAGCGTCAATCGCAACTGGGAATTGCTCCAGAAAGTAATCGCCAACTACCGCTCACGTGGTTATTTGATTGCAGCCAACTATAACAGGAATGGGCCAAGCAAGTATTGGATGGCCGAACTCGGTAGTTTATATCCCGATATCGTACGCATTGAAGCTGACGAACTCCTGCGCCATGAAAAGATTGATGATCTTGTGGATATCATCTACGACTTTGGCGCCAACCTGTTGGTGTGGAATGTTGAGACGCCCAGGCATCTGTATGCGGCAAAACGAGCCAAAGCACATTATTTTCAGGGAAATTACCTTGCGAAACCAGCAATGACGATCCACTCAATTTCACCGCAATATCTGCGGGAGAATCTGAGTGAGTTTACATATTAGGAGACTGACACTTGAGCGCATCCAAACAACATAGTGTGTTACCGGGATTCAATCTGGCATTGGGGTTTACCATTCTCTACCTGAGCCTGATTGTCTTGATTCCCCTCTCAGCGGCATTCTTTCGCACCGCCGATCTGACCTGGGCGGAATTCTGGGCAACCGTGACGGCGTCGCGCGTTCTGGCATCCTATCGCCTGACGTTTGGCGCCTCATTCGCCGCAGCGCTGACCAACGCCGTATTCGGGCTGCTGGTGGCCTGGGTGCTGGTACGCTATCAATTTACTGGCAAACGACTGGTAGATGCATTAATTGACTTACCGTTTGCGCTGCCCACCGCTGTCGCAGGCATCTCCCTGACAGCGCTCTATGCCGGAAACGGCTGGATCGGGCAGTATCTTGAACCACTTGGCATCAAGATTGCCTTTACCCCCATCGGCATTTACGTTGCGTTGACTTTCATCGGTCTGCCATTCGTGGTGCGCACGGTGCAGCCCGTCCTCGAAGATATCGAAACCGAACTGGAAGAAGCCGCGACGATGCTGGGTGCGAACCGGTTGCAGATATTTCTGAAAATTATTTTTCCAACCATCTTTCCAGCGCTGATGACAGGCTTTGCGCTCGCCTTTGCGCGCGCTGTCGGAGAGTACGGTTCGGTGATTTTCATTGCCGGCAATATGCCGATGGTTTCGGAGATCACGCCACTGCTGATTATCACCAAACTGGAGCAGTACGATTACGCTGGAGCGACGGCCATCGCCGTCGTCATGCTACTCATTTCGTTCGTACTATTGCTGATTATCAATCTGCTGCAATGGTGGAGCCGCCACCGTAACGCACTCGCATGAGAGTCCTTCCATGACAACCACAACAATTTCATATCCTGAAAAGGCGCAGCGCAC
>JAVVEX010000002.1:0-45576 GCA_032251195.1 Nitrosomonas sp. | reverse complement strand
AACGGTATTAAACAAAATGGAGATCAAAAACAGGTAGCCGCTTGATTCTCCATACACCAGATTTGACTATAGCTCGGTGAACGGCGGCACACTGGCCCCGGGCGCCTCGCCCGGCACCATGACTATCAATGGAGACTTGACTTTGAACTCCGGCATATTGGAGCTGGAGATCGACACCACAGGCCAGGATTTGCTGGATGTCAATGGCGACGTCATTCTGGGGAGTGGATTGGTGATCGACCTGTTCATTGATACCATGTTGACTGATCTTCTGAGTATCGAAAGTTTCTTTACCAGTTATAGTAGCTTCGATATTGAAGCAGGGTTCGACCCGCTGACTGACATTCATCTGTTTGCCGGAGCAAACTCTGGTTTTGCAGCTGGGGACAATTTGCGAATAGGTCTGGGTGGGCAGGAGTTTCTCCTGTCATTCAACCAGACCGGCACCGTTCCCTCGCCAGGCATCCTGGCTTTATTGATTCTAGGCTTGGGCGCTCTGTCGTTAAGCCGCCGTCGGACTGGATAGCCTGCATAGCGCGTAGCGCGTAGGTTGGGGTGAGGCACGAACCCCAACACGACAACCATTCAGCCCCCAGTTGGGGTTCCTGTCGTCACCCCAACCTACGGTCTACAATCTGTTAAACATGGCCGGGCAAAAAGAGCAGGTGATTGGCCTTGCTCCAGCTTTCATCGTTATGTTGAGTAAAGCGTCCATCCCGAGAATTAGGGAAATCATGCAGGTTATGATATCGAGGAGCTTGAATGATACAACCGATGCGCCTCCTTGCGGTCGGCACATCCTGTGGAGCTTGTAATCCCAATGCCATATCAAATCTCTAGTTTACCCACTCAAAGTCACATAGACTCAAATTCCAAACAATCTTCCGCCCGACGAAAAGTAGCTCTGGGGTGATCTGACAAGGCAGAACCAGGTAGCCAGCGTATTAACCGACCGGTTGAAGTATGATTCCGGCCAGCGGAGGCAGGACAATCTCAATAGAATGGCTTCTACCTGCCCATGGAATTGGCGTGGACTGGATTGCATCATGATTGCCAATATTGCTGCCATCATAATAAGTGGAATCGCTATTGAAAATTTCCAGATACTGCCCTGCCTGCGGAACACCTGTGCGGTAAGCCATTTGTGGCACTGGTGTGAAATTAAGCATTACCAGCAAAAATGAACCATCTGTCGCCCGGCGCTGGTAACTGATGACCGAATGATCTGCGTCATGACAATCGATCCAGTCAAAACCCTCCTGCAAAAAATCCAGTTGATGCAGCGTCGGCAAAGTCAGATACAAACGGTTCAGATCACGCAGCAACGTCTGTATGCCTTTATGGCAGTCCCGTTCGAGCAAATGCCAATCGAGTTGATCGCACACTCGCCATTCACGTCCCTGGCCAAATTCATTTCCCATAAAATTCATTTTCTTTCCGGGACACGTCATTTGATAGACGAATAAAAGGCGCAAATTGGCAAATTTTTGCCAGCCATCTCCCGGCATCTTGTCGAGCAGGGACCCCTTGCCATGAACGACTTCATCGTGCGACAGCGGCAGAATAAAGTTTTCCGTATAGGCATAAAGCTGGCTAAAAGTCAGATTATTATGATGGTAACGCCGGTAGATTGGATCATTCTGCATGTAGCGCAGCGTGTCATTCATCCAGCCCATGTTCCACTTGATTGAAAAACCCAGTCCACCGAGATATATCGGGCGCGATACCGCTGGCCAGGCAGTGGATTCTTCCGCCAGGGTCAATGCACCCGGAAAAATACCGTGCACCATGGTATTCAGCTCTTTCAGGAACTCGATTGCCTCCAGATTCTCGCGCCCACCAAAGCGGTTTGGCAACCATTCCCCTGGTTTGCGTGAATAATCGAGATAGAGCATTGACGCTACGGCATCAACACGCAAACCATCGAGATGAAACACGGCCAGCCAGTAATGTGCGCTGGAGAGCAGAAAAGATTTCACCTCATTCCGCCCGTAATTAAAAATACAGGTTCCCCAATCCTGGTGATAGCCCAGTCTGGGGTCTTCATGCTCATACAGCGCGGTGCCATCGAAACGCGCGAGCGCAAAATCGTCACGCGGAAAATGTGCCGGTACCCAGTCGAGAATCACGCCGATCCCGGCTCGATGGCACACATCCACAAAATACTTGAAATCATCCGGCTGGCCAAAACGACTGGTTACCGCAAAATAACCTGTTGTCTGATACCCCCATGATTCATCAAGCGGATGTTCGGAAACCGGCATCAACTCGACATGCGTATATCCCATTTCCTGCAGATAAGGCACCAGCTCTGTCGCCAGCTCCCGAAATGACAAGAATGAACCATCAGCATGTCTTTTCCACGAACCTGGGTGAAGTTCATACAGATTAATGGGCGCATGCTGCCAGTCCCAATCCACGCGATGCGCCATCCATTCATCATCTTGCCAGTCGAAATGACTGGCAGCCGATATCAATGCCGCATTATTCGGGCGCAATTCATAACAGTTTGCATAGGGATCCGTTTTTAGCAGAATCTCACCGGTAAACCGGTTACGAATTTCATATTTGTATAATGCGCTCTCCGGCAAATCCGGAATAAATAATTCCCATATGCCACTTTGCGCATGTGAAATCATGGGATTGACGCGCCCATCCCACTGATTGAAATCCCCGACCACACTGACCCGTTCAGCATTGGGCGCCCATAACGCAAAACGGACTCCCTGGATACCATGATTCCTGGCATGATGCGCACCCAGCATCGCATAAGCCTGATGCAAGCGCCCCTCGTTGAATAAATACAGGTCGTGACCGGATATTTGCAACGGAAACGCATAGGGGTCGTGACGCTCCTCGATCACACGAGTCGAAGCATCTTCCAAACGAAGTATGTAAGGAAAAACAGCATGGTTGCCGGTCCACTCGAAAATACCGGCCTCATCGACACGCTGCATCGGCTCAAAGCCGAGTGAAGTTTGCAGCCAGGCGCGTAATATGTGTGGTTGATATATCCTTATCAATTTACCATGACCATGCTCGTGCATTCCCAGATACAGACGCGGGTTATGCAATCTGGCGGCCAGCAGTAATGCACACAGGTCATCGCCTGTGGAAGACGGGGATGCGGGGAGCGTTTTTTTAATAGCCATGTGCTGGATTATAACCTGACATAACCGGAAGATACGGCTGGAAATGATTATTGAAATGACGTAAGATGATTTCACTACGAACCAGGCGGACAATCATGAATACCTCACAAGCCGAACAATTCAACCACCATCCACGCTTCGTCAGTAAACTTACGCGCAACACGCTGGCGCTGATTCTGGCGGGTGGAAGAGGTACGCGGCTGAAAAATCTCACCGACTGGCGCGCCAAGCCGGCAGTACCTTTTGGTGGAAAATTCCGCATTATTGATTTTGCATTATCCAATTGTGTCAATTCAGGTGTGCGGCGTATTGGCGTCGTTACCCAATACAAGTCACAGAGTCTGATTCGGCATATTCAACGCGGCTGGAGTTTTCTTGATGGCCGTTTCAAGGAATTCGTCGAATTGTTACCTGCCCAGCAGCGTACCGAGGAAACCTGGTATAAGGGTACGGCGGACGCTATTTTCCAGAATCTGGATATTCTGCGCAATTATAACCCCGAGTATGTGCTGATTCTCGGCGGCGATCATATTTACAAAATGGATTATGGTCGTCTGCTGGCTGATCACGCAGAAACGCAGGCAGATTTGACCGTTGCCTGTATCGAGGCGCCAATCAGTGAAGCCAGCGCATTTGGCGTCATGGCGGTTGATGACACCTGGCGCATTATTGATTTTAGCGAGAAGCCCGAGAATCCTTCGCCCATTCCCGGGCAACCTGATAAAGCGCTGGTCAGCATGGGAATCTACGTATTCAATGCCAAATTTTTATATGATCACTTGGTTCAGGATCACGACGCCAGCGCTTCATTGCATGACTTTGGCCACGACATCATCCCGCAGCTGGTCAAAAACGCACAGGTCTATGCGCACCGTTTTCAGCGTAGCTGCGTCAGTACCATGCCAGACACGCCTTACTGGCGGGATGTTGGAACCGTAAACGCTTACTGGGAGGCGAATATCGACCTCACGACCGTAACGCCCGATCTGAATCTGTACGATGAAGACTGGCCAATCTGGACCTACCAGGAACAGCTGCCACCCGCAAAATTTGTATTTGATGACAGCGACCGGCGTGGCCAGGCGCTGGATTCAATGGTTTCGGGTGGGTGCATCATCAGTGGATCAACAGTACGGCGCTCGCTGCTCTTCTCCAATGTTCAAGTCAGAAGTTTCAGTACCATTGAAGACTGCGTCATTCTACCCAATGTTGATATCGGTCGCCACGCGCGTCTCAGGCGAGTTGTCATTGAAAAAAACTGCGTTATTCCAGAAGGAATGGTCGCCGGATTTGATGCTGATGAAGACAAAAAACGTTTTCATGTCACACAAGAAGGCGTGACATTGATTACACCGGAAATGCTGGGACAGATTTGTCATTATGTTCGCTGATAGTTATGCCGACATGTTCAGTCGCTTATTTTTAGCACTTGAACTTCATCAATGACCACATTATGAGCCACCATTCGTCTACGCTGGATCTTGTTATTCTCTGGCATATGCATCAACCAGACTACCGTGACAGCGAAACGGGGGAGTTTATTCTGCCCTGGGTATATCTGCATGCGATCAAGGATTACACCGATATGGCGCATCATCTGGAGGCGCACCCCGGCATCAGGCTCGTGGTTAATTTTGTGCCCGTGCTACTGGATCAACTGGAAGATTATTGTCAGCAATTTGCCAAAGCTGAAATCCGTGACCCGTTGTTGCGACTACTGACAGAACCAGATCTGAACAAAATATCCCTGGATGATCGCACATTGATTCTCAGAAGCTGCTTTCTGAGCAATCACGAAACCATGCTCAAGCCTTATCCGGCTTACCAGGCACTGCGCAATCTCTATGATGACATGCAGGCACTGGGTGACAAGGAAATGGTATACGCCTCTGGTCAGTACCTGGCCGATCTATTGGTGTGGTATCACCTGGCCTGGACAGGTGAAAGTGTACGCCGCGCAAACAAAAGCGTGATCGAACTTATGTCGAAGGGCAGGCAATTCAGCTTTGAAGACAGAATCAGCCTGTTCAATCTATTTGGTGAATTGATCAGCAATCTTATTCCGAGATACCGCAAGCTGGCAAAGTCTGGCCAGATTGAACTCTCCACCACACCACATTACCATCCGTTGGCACCACTACTGATTAACTTCAACTCCGCTCACGACAGCCTGCCAGAGGCGGCGCTCCCCACCAGTACCTGTTACCCTGGGGGACGTGAACGGGTAGCATTTCATGTGAAATCGGCCATAGCCAGCCACAACAAGCGATTTGGCGTCAAACCGGCTGGTGTATGGCCAGCTGAGGGCGCGGTATCAGACACTTTTATACAGATTCTGGCTGAAAACAACACTCAATGGATTGCCAGCGGACAGGCAGTATTGGTCAATAGCCTGCAAAAATCGAACCCAGACCAGCCTTTGCCTGATCACAATGGTTATCTGTATCAGCCCTATCGCTTCGATACCGGAAACAATAGCACGCTGTGTTTTTTCCGGGATGATCAGTTATCTGATCTGATTGGCTTTGAATACGCAAAATGGTTCGGACGTGACGCTGCCGAAAACTTTATCGACAAGCTCGAACACATCAGACACACAACACCGCGTGATGCCACCACCAATCCCGTCGTCAGCGTCATCCTCGACGGTGAAAATGCCTGGGAGTCTTACCCCTACAACGGCTATTACTTCCTGAATGACCTCTACGAGCTACTTGAACAGCATAGTACGATTCACACCACCACCTTCCAAGGGCATATTGAAAAGTATCAGGAAAACAAATCCGATATCCGGAAACTACCAATGCTATCCGCCGGCAGCTGGGTATACGGCAGTTTCTCCACCTGGATTGGTGATCACGACAAAAATGCCGCCTGGGATTTGCTCAGCGCGGCCAAGCGTACTTACGATCTTGTCATGCAAAGTCAACGGCTGACCAAAAAAGAAAAAGACGCAGCCAACCGGCAACTCGCCTCCTGCGAAAGTTCGGACTGGTTCTGGTGGTTTGGCGATTACAACTCTCCAGCCGCAGTAGAAAGCTTTGACCAGCTTTTCCGAAAAAATCTTATTAATCTCTATCAACTTCTTAAAATTCCGGTACCCGCCAATGTATTTAAGCCACTCAGCCTTGGCGGAACGACAAATGGCGAATCCGGAACGATGCGGCGCGCTAACTGAAGCACCTTCATCGTCATGTGATTGCAGCATGACGTAATTAGAATGCAGCGATTGACTCACACAACTGGAACAGCATATGACCAATCCCGTCTCCCTGCTTTTTGGTGTCCATGCGCATCAGCCTATCGGCAATTTTCCTGAAGTCGTAAAAGATGCGCACGAGCGCTGTTATCGGCCATTTCTGGAGACCTTGTTCCGTTATCCTGAATTTCGCTTTGCGGTGCATTTTTCTGGCTGGTTGCTTGATTTTCTGCTGGAACATTATCCACATGACATGGAGATGCTGAGGAATATGGTCAAACGTGGGCAAGTCGAGCTTTTTGGCGCAGGTGATACCGAACCGGTTCTTGCCGTCATTCCCGAACAAGACCGTATTAACCAGATCAAAACATTCTCATCCAAACTCAAAAAAAATCTGGGACAAAAACCACAGGGCGCCTGGTTGACCGAGCGCGTCTGGGAAGCAACCGTTGTTCCATCGCTGGTGGATTGTGATATTCGCTATGTAATTGTTGATGATTATCACTTCATTTGCGCAGGTAAAGATATCACCGCGCTCGATGGCTATTTTTCCACCGAGGAAAACCGGCGTACCCTCGATCTTTTTCCCATTTCCGAGCTGTTGCGCTACAAACTGCCATTTTCTCCAGCACATGATGCCATCGCTTACTTGGCATCACTGGCTGACCATCAACAGACTGACCAGCAACCGGCGGCGATTTATTTCGATGATATCGAGAAATTTGGTATCTGGCCTGAAACCTATCACTGGGTCTATACACAAGGCTGGCTGGAGCAGTTTATTCAAGGCGTGCTCGCATCACCCAGGATTCAAACCCAGCATTTTCGTGACTATCACGCCCAAGAAAAAACACGTGGCATTATCTATCTGCCAACGACCTCCTATATAGAAATGAGCGAATGGACGCTCCCGGCAACACCAGCACATACTTATGCAGATCTGGTACAGCGCGCTAAAACAGAAAACTGGTATGAGCGCAGCAAATCATTCTTACGCGGGGGCATCTGGAAAAATTTTTTCTCACGTTACCCGGAGTCAAACTGGATGCACAAGCGCATGCTGGGACTTTCCGCGCGTTATGCCGCCTTACCGGCAAAACAGCGCACCAGCACCATGCAGCGCTGCCTGCATGCTTCACAAGCCAATGACGCTTATTGGCACGGCTTGTTTGGAGGATTGTACCTTCCACACCTGCGGCGCGCCATCTATAATAATCTGATTGAGCTGGAAGCTCTGCTGGATCAATGTCAGCCTCGTCCTACCCATTACGAGGAAGATACGGATCTGGATGGTATCGAAGAAATTTATCTGCAAAATGGACAATTACAGGCCATCATCAAACGGAATGATCGCGCCAGTCTCTGCGAGCTCGATGCTTATGCGCTTAATCATAATTTTGCTGACACCCTGACTCGTCAAACCGAGCACTACCACCGCAAAATACAACCTCATATTCAGCAGGAGTCGAATCACCATCAACCAGGTATTGCCTCCGCGCATGACAGAATCAGTTTCAAGCATGTCATCAATCAGACAGACCTGCACCCTGACACGTATCCGCAACATCTTTTTATTGATCATCTTAACGGTAAGTTACTGACTTATCAGCAATCGCCTTCAGATGACGATAAAATCATTTGCTTTCAGTCTCTCCATGATCAAATCCTGATCAATAAACAAATACGTTTGAAACAAAATCAGCTGATTGTCACTTATAAAAGCAACCATGAAACTGATGACAGGGGAAATTCGCAAATGCAGACAGAAATTAACCTTGCCATGCCAAGTTGCGACGGCCCCGGCGGGCGCTACCGCCAACGAAGACGCAATCTTTCTGGTTTTGGATTACCGCTTGAGATTGCTGATCTGGAATCCATTACGCTTGAAGACGATACCCTGAAAGGCAGCGTAACCATCAATGCCACACCGGCAGTAAAATTCCAGGCGCATCCTCATTTTTCTGTTTCCCAATCCGAAGATGGATTCGAAAAAATCATGCAGGCAGTTAAAATAACGCTCACGTGGGCACCCATCGCTGACCAGCAGAAAATTACGCTTCAATTTGAAAAAAGAGATTGATACTTGTTATAGGTTATAGCGAAAATCCGATTGACATAAAACACTTCCTTTTGTAATCCATCCCCATCCTGGCAAGCCAAGAGGCATTCAAACAGCCTGACTTGCCGTCACCAGTGCTTGTGCGACAATTTGTCACATCGTTTTTATAGTAGTTTTGCGTTATCGTAACGCATACAGCTGGCTCAGCTCTCGTTCATTGTTCAATAAAACAAACCCATGGGTATTTTCAACGTCCTGCATCAGACTCCGCTCAGCAACAATCTCTACCGCCTGTTTTTATTGAGAAATATTGCTGTTTTCACTCAAATCGTTATTTTCAGTCTGGTTTACCATACTATTGATCTCAATTTACCCTGGAACAACATTATGATAACCGTCAGTATATTGCTGATCATCAATTTCCTGACACGAATCCGGTTACGATACCGCTGGCCTGTTACCAATCCTGAGTTTTTCTTACAATTGCTGATTGATATCAGTGTGTTGACCATATTGCTCTATTTCAGTGGTGGCTCAACCAATCCTTTTGTCTCTCTTTACCTGATTCCCTTGATTATCGCGGCTATCGTGCTGCCCTGGCATTACACCTGGATCATAGCGGCTGCCTCTATTACTTGCTATACCTTGATGTTGTTCTACTACATCCCATTGCCACACAATCACACTGATGACCACAGCCGCCACATGTTTGAATTTAACTTGCATGTTTCGGGTATGTGGCTGACGTTTGTGCTCAGTACATTGCTGATTACCTGGTTTGTCGTAAAAATGAGCGCCTCTATCCGTGATCGTGATAAAAAACTGGCAGAATCACGCGAAAAATCATTGCAAAACGAGCAAATTATTGCGCTTGGAACACTCGCGGCCGGTGCTGCGCATGAACTGGGAACACCGTTGTCCACCATGGCCATCATCGCGCATGAGCTCAAGCAAGACTATCCGGACAATGTCGAATTTCAGAGTAACATTCAGATCCTGCGTGATCAGATCAACCTTTGCAAGCAAACATTGACACAGCTACTTGCCAGTGCCGGGCAAACACGTGCAGAAGAAGGAAATGGAAAGCCAGTCGATCTTTTTCTGAAAAAAATAATTGATAAATGGCAGCTAATTCGTCCTTCGGTTAAATTTACCTATCAATGCAAAGGTATTCAACCTACCCCCATCATCATGAACACCCAATTATTGAGCCAGTCTATTCTCAATTTACTCAATAATGCGGCCGATGCCTCGGTCGATCAAGTTACTATCAGCAGCGATTGGGACAATGATTTGCTCCATCTTGAAATACTGGATGATGGCACGGGACTCAATGCAGAGGCAATTGAACGTGCTGGTGAAGCATTCTTTACCAGTAAAGGGCCAGGGAAAGGATTTGGAATTGGACTTTTTCTGGCTAATACCAATATTGAGCGTTTCGGTGGAAGCGTGCGTCTATTTAATCGGCCTGAAGGCGGTGCATGCACCCATGTAACCGTGCCAATCATGCACCCCGGCCTTCATTCAACCAACTCCGTCTTGACAGCGATTACAACAGGAGCAACCCATGAATGATTCTGATAAACCCAATCTGCTCATTGTAGATGATGATATTGTCTTTTGTGATGTCCTGGCAAAAGCAATGAAAAAACGTGGATTTGATGTGGTAACAGCACACACCATCGATGCCGCACTTGCATTGGCAGAGTCGATAACACCTGAATACGCGGTAATCGACCTGAAACTTAACGATGAATCTGGATTAACGCTGGTCGAGAAATTCAAGGAGATTGATCCCGAAACCCGTATCGTTGTATTGACTGGCTATGCCAGTATCGCAACTGCGGTTGAAGCGATCAAACTCGGCGCTATTCATTATCTGGCAAAACCTGTCAATGCAGATAATATTATGTCGGCATTTGAACGTATTAATGGAGATACGCAAACTCCCATCAACATTAACCCAATATCAGTAGAACGGCTGGAATGGGAATACATCCATCGGATACTGGTAGAAAATGACAACAATATTTCAGTTACAGCGAGGCTACTGAACATGCACCGCCGAACCTTGCAACGCAAACTTTCAAAAAAACCCTCGCAACTCTGAAAGCTTCAGGATCACCAGGGCAAATGGCCAGAATTATATGACGGTTTGTTTCAGCGCGGATTTGTTTGGGGTGTCTCTAAAAATTCGGGGGGTTAAATAAGAGAGATATCGACTTTTAGAGATGCTCTTTGGTGAAATATCAACAGACCCCGGTAACGCCTATAAAAGTCTTTCAACTGCGGCGCGCCAACCAGCATAACGTCGCGCGCGCTCTTCTTTCGACATTGCTGGCTCATAAACCCGTTCACAGTGCCAATGGGTTTTCATTACGTCCAGACCCGAAAACAATCCGGCTGCCATACCAGCCAGGCAAGCCGCACCCAGCGCAGTTGCTTCTGTCATGGCGGGCACTTCTACTGGTCTGTCAAGCATGTCTGCAAGAAACTGGCACATGAATCTGTTCGCAACCAATCCACCATCGATGCGGATAACAGCAGCACCGTACCCGCTATCCGCTTCGATTACCGTGATCAGATCACGGGTCTGAAAACCCTGTGCTTCCAATGCTGCGCGGGTGATATGTGCCCGGGTTGTTTCGCGCGTCAGACCGTAAATCATGCCACGCACATCCGGTCGCCAGTAAGGTGCGCCAAGTCCGGTGAACGCCGGGACAAAATAAACTTCGTTACTATCCGGTACGCTCAGGGCAAGTGTTTCGCTCGCGGCGGCATCTGAAAAAAACTCCAATCCATCACATAACCATTGAATCGCAGCGCCTGCTACAAAAATTGATCCCTCGATGGCATACGTAATTTTGCCATCGAGCCGATATGCGGGTGTTGTCAGCAGACGTTGCTGCGAAACCTTGAATTCCTGCCCAATATTCATCAATGCGAAACAACCCGTGCCATAGGTGGACTTCACCATGCCAGGCTCTGTACATCCCTGGCCGATCAATGCCGCATGCTGGTCACCTGCCATACCGCCAATCGGGATTTCCCGTCCGAACAGTGTTGTATCCGTTACGCCGAAATTGGCCGCATTATCTTTGACCTGCGGCAAGAGGGCTGCAGGAATATTGAACAGGGCGAGCAGATCTTCATCCCACTGCTGGGTACGGATATTGAATAACAATGTACGCGCCGCATTGGTAATATCGGTGGCGTGCACCTTGCCGCCGGTCAAATGCCATAACAGATAACAGTCTATCGTTCCGAATGCCAGCTCACCGCGTTGTGCCCGACTACGCGCACCATCAACATGATCCAGTATCCATCCAATCTTTCCAGCTGAAAAATAAGGATCAAGCAGCAGACCGGTTTTCGCTGTTACCAACGCCTCATACCCTTGCGTTTTCAACTGCTGATAGTATGCTGCTGTGCGGCGATCCTGCCAGACAATCGCGGGATAAATTGGTTTACCGGTACTTCGTTCCCACAGTACCGTGGTTTCACGCTGATTGGTGATGCCGATTGCCGCCACGGACGATGCGACGCCTGGCGCTTCACCCAGAACCTGGCGGCAAACTTCAAGCGTATCGTGCCAAATAGCTTCCGGATTTTGCTCCACCCAGCCCTTGTGTGGGTACTGCAATATCAGTTCTTTTTGGTGAACGTTGAGCTTATCCAGTGCTGCTGAAAATAAAATGGCTCGAGTGCTACTAGTTCCCTGGTCGATCGCCAGAATGGTTGGTTTACTGCTCACATCAGGCTCTTTTCTCCATTTCATGTCATCAGAGAAAAACTGTCGGCAGTTTATTCAACTGTAACCGATTTTGCCAGATTTCTAGGCTTGTCAACATCGGTACCTTTTTGCAGGGAAACATGATATGCCAGCAATTGCAGTGGAATGGTATGAAGAATGGGGCTCAGGATACCGCGATGCTCTGCCAGCCTGATAATATGCATATTGTCGTTTTCTTCAATCCGGGAATCAGCATCGGCAAAGACATATAGCTGCCCTCCCCGCGCACTTACTTCGTGTAAGTTTGATTTCAATTTTTCAAGCAAGGTATCGTTGGGTGCGATGACTACTACCGGCATTTCGCTGTCAACCAGTGCCAGCGGACCATGTTTAAGTTCACCGGCAGCGTAGGCTTCAGCGTGAATATAGGAAATTTCCTTAAGCTTGAGCGCGCCTTCCATGGCAATCGGGTAATGCACCCCACGCCCGAGGAAAAGGGCATGCTGTTTTTGGGAGAAATTACCAGCCCATTGCCGAATCTGTGCTTCTGTCTCCAATGCGTGCTGGATGGCAACTGGTAAATGGCGTAATTCGGTAATCAACTTCTGTTCCAGAACCAACGGCAGTTTATCGCGTAATTTTGCAAAAACTGCGGTCATTAACAGCAAAACAGCGAGTTGAGTAGTGAACGCCTTGGTCGAAGCGACGCCAATCTCAGGGCCGGCACGGGTAAGGAAGCGCAAGTCAGTTTGGCGTATCAGAGCACTTTCTGGCACGTTACACACGGCGAGACTATGCGCATGACCAAGCGATTTTGCGTAATTAAGTGCTGCCAGGGTATCTGCGGTTTCTCCGGACTGGGAGATGCCAATTACGAGGGTATCAGGATCAGCGATGGGTTCACGATAACGATACTCACTGGCAATTTCGACCTGACAGGGTAATCTGGCAATTGTCTCCAGCCAATATTTAGCAACTAGCCCGGCATGAAAACTGGTACCACATGCCAGTATCAATACGCTACGAGTTTTGGCAAAGATATCGGCAGCCTGATTACCGAATAGAAATGGTGAGATGGATTCTGCACCCAACACCATTTCCAGAGTATTGGCAACGGCCACCGGTTGTTCAAAAATTTCCTTTTGCATAAAATGCGCATAAGATCCCAACTCAACCGCATCCTTGGTGATATCAATCTCACGGATGGTACGGGCCACTACCTGCATGCCTTTGCCATCGGGATCATTCATAATACGGTATCGGTCACGATACAGCTCCGCCACATCACCGTCTTCCAGATAGACAATACGGTTGGTAACCTGTATCAATGCTGAAGCATCCGAAGCCGCATAGAATCCATCATCACTCAAACCAATCAGTAACGGTGCGCCATTTCTGGCCAGAATTAACCGTTCCGGATGTTGTTCTTCCATCACTGCAACGGCATAGGCGCCCTTTAATTCCTTGATGGTATCGTATACAGCCTGCAACAAATCCTTGCTGGTGCGCAGATGATGTGAAATCAAATGTGCGATAATTTCCGTATCGGTATCCGACAAAAACTCAAATCCAATTTGCTGCAATTGCAGTCGCAAAATATCGTGATTCTCGATAATGCCATTGTGCACGACAGCAATTCTTCTTTCTTCTCCCGATAAATGCGGATGAGCATTGCGCTCACTTGGTGCACCATGCGTTGCCCAGCGGGTATGGGCAATCCCACTCAAGCCAGATGTATTTTGCTGGGATGCCTGCTTGCTTAATTCGGCAACCCGCTCCGTTGTTCGCAACCGGCACAATCCCCCGTTGGCAACCACGATACCAGCCGAATCATAGCCACGATATTCGAGCCTGGATAATCCTTCCAGCAAAAACGGAACCACATTGTTCCGGGAAACCGCACCAACAATTCCACACATGCGCAACCTCTCGTAAAATTTTACTACCGTAATTCAGATATGGTTTTTTTGGGGACGCTTCCAGTTTGGAATACTGGTTTGCCGCGAACGCGACAAGGTAAGCTGCTCTGCCGGGGCATCGCGTGTAATCGTCGAACCGGCACCAATTGTAGCGCCGCTGGCAACCCTTACTGGAGCGATCAGCTGGCAACCGGAGCCAATAAAAACATTATTCTCGATAATGGTGCGATGTTTATGAGCGCCATCGTAATTACAGGTGATCGTACCTGCGCCGATATTGACATCCCTGCCTATCTGACTGTCTCCTATGTAGCTTAGGTGATTGACTTTACTGCCAGTGGATATCTGGCTGTTTTTGACTTCGACAAAATTCCCTATATGTACCGCTTCATCCAGATGGGTGCCAGGGCGAATGCGCGCGTAGGGTCCGATCCGGCAGTTCTGCCCGATTGTAGCATTCTCTATTAATGTAAATGCCGATACGATCGTTCCCGCTGCAATGGCGACATTACGCAACACACAGTTTGCCTGCACCTTAACACAATCACCCAGATGAACATCGCCCTCAAATATACAATTAACATCTATCTCAACGTCATTGCCGCAGTTGAGCTCTCCCCTGATATCTATTCTTGCAGGATCGGCAAGCATCGTGCCCTGCAACATCAGTTTTTTGGCATATTCAAGCTGATAAATACGTTCAAGTTCGGCGAGTTGCAGCTTGTTATTAACGCCACTGGGCTCCCAGCTATCCACCGGAGAAGCCGAAATGACCCTGATATCATCATTGACGGCCATGGCAATAATATCGGTCAGATAATATTCGCCCTGTATGTTGGCATTGTCTAATCTGGCAAGCCAGTCAGATAAAAATTTATTGGGAAGAAGCATGATCCCGGTGTTGATTTCGTTAATGGCACGCTGTGCTGGAGTGGCATCTTTGTCTTCAACAATCGCTTGTATATCGCCTGTCGCGACGTCACGCACAATACGACCGTAACCAGAAGGATTATCCAGCTTCACTGTCAACAAAACCAGGCGATCATCCTGCATTTTCTTAATCAGCAATTCCAGCGTTTCCTGTTTTACCAGCGGAACATCGCCAAACAAGACCAATGTTGCGCCATTTTTATGCAATGTGGGTATGGCCTGTTTTAAGGCGTGTCCTGTGCCAAGTTGCTGTGCTTGCTCAATCCAGACAAGACCAGAATCATCTATTACTGACCGCACCAACTCGCCGCCATGGCCATGAACAACACAGATCTTATCCGGCGACAGACCCTTTGCTGTATCAAGTACATGCAACAGGAGTGGCTTGCCGGCAAGTTTATGTAACACTTTCGGTAATGCGGAGCACATCCTTTTACCGATACCAGCAGCGAGTATAACAATATCAAGCCTGATCACGAACTGACCCTCCTTCTCCAGAATTTACAAAATACTCGGCCAAATAAGTCATCCATTGAAGTAATTCCCATTGCTTTTAACGGCAATTAATTCAGAAAATCAAGAACTATCCAATAGGCAAGCATCATTCCAGTGAGCAAATAGATATAAAAAAAGGCGAATAAATCGCCTTTTTTTATCAGTTTATTTATCAAACAGGTTTAACAAATAAATCAATGTCCTCTTTTACGCAACGCCTGTATGGCTGCAAGCTGCGCGGTTGCTTCCATTAATTCTGCTTGGGCACGAGCATATTCCAGTTCAGAAGATTTATTTTTCATCGCCTCTTCAGCCAAACGTTTCGATTCCAGCGCTTTTGCTTCATCAAGATCCTTGCCACGCATTGCAGTATCAGCCAGAATCGTTACAACATCTGGTTGAATTTCAAGCATGCCACCGGATACATAGACATTTTCATCTTCCTTAAGTGGCGCCTTAATATGAACCATGCCGGATTTAATACGAGTAAGCATTGGCGTATGCTGGGGATAAACGCCCACCTCACCCATCATAGCAGGTGCCACGATAAACTCGGCAGGCCCAGAATAAATTGAATCTTCTGCGCTAACAATATCCAGATGAAATACAGTTCCCATTGGCACTCCTTGATGCTATAAGCTAATTATTGAATGCTTTTGGATTTTTCCAATACTTCCTCGATACCACCAACCATATAGAACGCCTGCTCAGGTATATCATCATATTCACCATCAACAATACCTTTGAAACCTTTGATGGTTTCTTTCAATGAAACATATTTCCCTGGAGAGCCAGTAAACACCTCGGCCACAAAGAATGGTTGTGATAAAAACCTCTGTATTTTACGAGCACGGCTGACTGAAAGCTTATCTTCAGGAGAAAGCTCATCCATTCCCAAAATTGCAATAATGTCGCGCAATTCTTTATAGCGCTGTAAAGTTTGCTGAACGCCACGCGCAGTCTGGTAGTGATCTTCGCCAACTACCAACGGATCGAGTTGGCGCGAAGTAGAGTCCAGAGGATCGACTGCAGGATAAATGCCAAGCGATGCAATATCTCTTGACAACACCACCGTTGCATCAAGATGGCCAAAAGTGGTTGCAGGAGAAGGATCTGTCAAATCATCTGCTGGAACATAAACAGCCTGTATCGAAGTAATCGATCCAGTTTTAGATGATGAAATACGTTCTTGCAAGCGCCCCATCTCTTCTGCCAGCGTTGGTTGATAACCAACTGCTGACGGCATCCTACCCAGCAATGCCGATACTTCCGTTCCAGCAAGTGTATAACGATAAATATTATCAACAAAAAACAACACGTCGCGGCCTTCATCCCTAAACGCCTCCGCCATCGTTAATCCAGTCAAGGCGACACGCAAACGGTTTCCTGGCGGCTCATTCATTTGACCGTAAACCAAGGCAACCTTGTCCAGCACGTTAGAATCTTTCATTTCGTGATAGAAATCGTTACCTTCACGCGTACGCTCACCCACACCCGCAAATACAGAATAGCCACTGTGCTCGATCGCGATATTCCGAATCAGTTCCATCATATTAACGGTTTTACCAACGCCGGCACCACCAAAGAGGCCCACTTTACCCCCTTTCGCAAACGGACAAATCAGATCAATTACTTTGATGCCTGTTTCCAACAATTCTGTAGATGCTGATAGTTCATCAAACGGTGGAGCGGCCCGATGAATTGGCTGTAGCGTATCCGAACCTATTTCACCCGCTTCGTCGATTGGACGGCCCAATACATCCACAATACGACCAAGCGTCTTGATACCAACAGGAACTGATATTTGTTTTTCGGTATTTGTCACCATCATGCCACGGCGCAACCCATCAGAAGTTCCCAATGCAATCGTTCGAACAACCCCGTCACCCAGCTGTTGCTGAACCTCCAAAGTCAATTCTGACCCATCCATTACCAAGGCATCATAAACCTTGGGGATCTCTTCTCGGGAAAACTCCACATCAACTACTGCACCAATACACTGAACGATTTTTCCTTGACTCATTATTTTGTTCCCTGAATACGAAAAATATTTTAAACAGCCGCTGCGCCACCAACAATTTCCGACAATTCTTTGGTAATGGCAGCTTGACGAGTTTTGTTGTAAATAAGAGTCAACTCATCAATGAGATTACCCGCATTGTCCGAAGCTGCTTTCATCGCTACCATTCGCGCAGATTGCTCGGATGCCATATTTTCTGCAACCGCCTGGTAAACAATTGTCTCAATGTACCTGATCATAATGTCATCGATTACCGGCTTGGCATCAGGCTCATAAATATAGTCCCACGGCGCACGTTTCTTTTCTGTTTCACTGCCCCTGATGCGCTCATCCGTCAAGGGCAACAACTGCTCCATGATAGGTTCCTGCTTCATCGTATTAATAAAGCGGTTATAAAAGATAAAAACTTTATCGAATTTTTTTTCGGCATAAGCATCCAGTACAACTTTAATAGCACCAATCAGTTTTTCCATGCTGGGAGTATCGCCCAAACCAGTAATTTGAGAAACAACATTGACGCCAAGTCTACTCATAAAACCCAACCCTTTGTTGCCAACACAACAAGCATCTACTGTCTGTCCATTTGTTTGCCATTCGCGAATCTCGTTCAATGATTTTCGTAACACGTTGGTATTCAAACCACCACAGAGTCCCTTATCGGAGGTAACCACAATAATGCCTATTTTTTTTGAGGCTTCATGGCTAAGCAAGAATGGATGCCGGTATTCAACGCTGGCCCGACTCATATGGGCTGCAACATTTCTTATTTTTTCACCATATGGCCTTGCCTTTTTCATGCGCTCCTGGGCTTTGCGCATTTTTGAAGCCGCAACCATTTCCATGGCACGGGTAATTTTCTGTGTATTTTTTACACTGTGAATCTTGTTTCGGATATCTCTACTGCTAGCCATGAATTAATAGGCTCCGTTTTGCTTGAACTGGACGATAGCCGCTTCTAACGCTTTTTCTGTTTCTTCATCAAGATTTTTTGAGGATTCGATTTTTTCGATGACCGCAGAGTGATGGCTGGAAATATAGCCTTTTAATGCGCCCTCAAAAGCCAGGGCACGCGTAAGCTCAACATCATCAAAGTAACCTTTGTTGAGCGCAAAAAGCGTAACCGCCATTTCAGATACTTTTTGTGTCGAGTACTGGTTTTGTTTCATGAGCTCAGTTGCCATCTTGCCACGCTCCAGCTGTTTACGTGTCGCCTCATCAAGATCCGAAGCAAATTGCGAGAAAGCAGCCAACTCCCGATATTGAGCCAATGCCAACCGAATACCACCACCGAGCTTTTTAATGACCTTGGTTTGAGCTGCGCCACCGACACGTGAAACAGAAATACCTGCATTAATTGCGGGTCGTATACCTGCATTGAACAAGTCTGTTTCCAGAAAAATCTGACCATCAGTAATGGAAATAACATTAGTTGGCACAAAAGCAGTAACGTCGCCGGCCTGAGTTTCGATAATAGGCAAAGCCGTTAGTGACCCTGTTTTTCCTTTAACCTGTCCGTTGGTAGCTTTTTCCACATACGCTTCGTTAACCCGAGCCGCCCGTTCCAGCAAACGAGAATGCAGATAAAACACATCTCCAGGATAAGCCTCGCGACCTGGTGGGCGACGTAACAACAAGGAAATTTGTCTATATGCCCATGCCTGTTTGGTTAAATCATCATAAACAATTAACGCATCCTGCCCCTTGTCACGGAAATACTCTCCCATGGTACAACCTGAATAAGGTGCAATAAATTGCATGGCCGCCGACTCAGAAGCGGTTGCTGCAACAACGATGGTATATGCCATCGCACCAAATTCTTCAAGTTTTCGTACTACGCTGGCAATCGATGATGCTTTCTGGCCTATTGCCACATAAATACAAATCATGTTTTCATTTTTTTGATTAATGATTGTATCAATCGCAACTGCCGTTTTACCAGTTTGGCGGTCGCCAATGATCAATTCCCGCTGTCCCCTGCCGACGGGAACCATCGCATCAATTGACTTCAATCCGGTTTGTACTGGTTGATCAACAGATTTTCGCCAAATCACACCTGGTGCAATTTTTTCTATTGGCTCCATTCCATCAGCCGAGACCGGACCTTTTCCATCTATGGGCTGACCCAATGCGTTAACTACTCTACCCAGCAATGCCTCACCTACCGGAACCTCTAAAATTCTTCCCGTACACTTAACGGTTTCACCTTCCTTAAGGTGCTCATATGCACCCAGAATAACAGCACCAACCGAGTCGCGCTCAAGATTGAGGGCAAGACCGAACGTACCCCCTGGAAACTCAAGCATCTCTCCTTGCATTACATCTGACAGACCATGCACACGAACGATACCATCCGTTACAGATACGATTGTCCCCTGCGTGCGGAACTCGGAGGTAACCGAAAAGCCCTCTATTTTATTTTTAATTAATTCGCTTATTTCTGATGGATTTAACTGCATTCTTTTTACTCCTAGCTTTTGAGGGCAGCTGTCATTGCAGCCAGTTTTCCAGATACAGAGCTGTCTATAACCTGATCACCTATTTCGATTTTAACGCCGCCGATTAATTCAGCATCTACCGTACAAGTCACGTCAACTTTACGCTTAAATTTTATCCGTAATGCTGATACAAGCTTTTCTTGCTGGCCTGAATTAAGCGGAAATGCCGAAATAATTTTTGCTTCAAGCGCATTTTCATGCTGCGTTTTAAGATGTTCGTAGAGTATTTTTAGCTGAGGTAGAATCTGCAGGCGCTTATTTTCAATCATTATAGCAACCAGATTTTTACCTTCTTCACTTAACCCATCCGAGCACGATCCGACAATTATCTCGTATAGTTTATGCCGTGGTACGCGCGGATTATCCAACAAAGCACTTATCTGTTTGTCAGAGACAACCGAAGAAATTAAATTCAGCATTTCCGACCATGACGACAGATTTTGTCTTTCCTTGGCCAACCTGAACACTGCCTCGGCATAGGGTCTGGCAATCGTTATTGCTTCGGCCATAATTACTTCAACTCTGTTTCAAGTGATGCCAACAAATCCGCATGCGCTTTAGGATCGATTTCCCGACGCAGGATTTTTGATGCCCCTTGTATTGCCAAACTGGAAACCTGTTGGCGTAAAGCTTCACGCGCACTAAAAATTTCGTGCTCAACCTCTGCCTTTGCACCAACAATAATTTTTTTTCCTTCTTCCTTGGCAACGTTTTTGGCTTCCTCGATGATATCAGCGGCTCTCTTTTCAGCCTGAATCACTATATCACCGGCACGCTGTTTCGCCTCTTTCAATGTCTCGGATGAACGCTGACTGGAAAGCTCCAATTCCTTTTTCCCTCGCTCACCAGCAGCCAATCCGTCCGCTATCAGTTTTTGCCTGTCCTCAATAGCACGCAACAATGGCGGCCAGACGAACTTTATAGTGAACCAGATAAAAACCGAGAAGGCTATTGCCTGCGAGACCAGTGTAAAATTTATATTCATAGCTATTTATTTACTCACTCCGTAGAATAAATTTAGCTCTATTTATTGGATAACAGCCAGCAACGGGTTACCAAACGCAAACAACATTGCCAGACCAACCGCAATAATGAAAGAGGCATCTGTCAGACCAAGTAACAGAAAAACTTTACCTTGCAAGGTTGGAATCATCTCGGGTTGACGCGCAGCGCCCTCAAGAAAACGACTACACATAATTCCTACGCCAATACATGCTCCAGCCGAACCCAATCCAATCATCAAGCCAATTCCAATACCGGTATACGCCTGAATCATTGCGAGAAATTGCACGTTATCCATTATTCCTTCCTTTGATTTATTTCAAGTTAAAAAAATACTGCTTCAGATTAATATGCGATCAATGAGATTCCTGTGCCATCGATAGATAAACTACGGTTAGCATCATAAAAATGAATGCTTGCAAAGTAATAATCAATATATGAAAAATTGCCCAGCCAGCACCGAGAATAGCACCAAAGAACGATCCCGCAACACCGGTTGCCGCCCACATTCCCAGTAACAAAAAGATAATTTCTCCTGCATAAATATTCCCAAAAAGCCGTAGAGAATGCGAAAGTGGCTTGGAAATATACTCGATGAGATTAAATAACAGATTAAGTGGCCACAACAGAGGGTTTTTGCCAAACGGGCTGAATATAAGCTCGCCAACCCAACCCCCAATACCCTTAACCTTAATTCCAAAATATATCGTCAGTATCCATATTGACAAGGCTAACGCGAAAGTTGTATTGACGTCGGTTGTCGGAACACTACGCCAATTATGCAGACCAAAAACATTTTCATAAATCGCTGCCATGATATCGATCGGCAACAGATCCATGGCATTTAACATCAGAACCCATACAAAAATTGTTAATGCCGCCGGTGCCACAAACGAATGACGATTTCCATGAAATGTGTTTTTTACTTGATCATCTATAAATTCGATCAACAGTTCGACAAAAGCCTGTTTTTTACTTGGAACGCCACTGGTAGCTGTTCTTACAACCATCCATATTGAACCAAGACTTATTACACCCAGAAAAACAGACATAACAAGCGTATCAATATGCAAAACCCAGAAAGATCCTTCACCGATGCTTGTCGTCAGATTGGTAAGATGATGTTGAATATATGATGTTGGGGTTAACTCGGTTGATGCCATTTTTCAACTTGCCTATTTGTTGTTCTGTACGTCGTTATTTGATGTCGTCTTTTCAGGCACGAATAAAGCCATGCTCGTTATTATTACTGCGATTATGAAAGAGCTGATAAAAATAACAGGGTTAACATTTTGATAATGTGTCAGTACTGCCCAAAGCAAAAAAATAATCGTTAAGATTTTCAACATCTCTGCACGCAGAGCAGTACGTAAAGTGCCACTTGCAGAAAACCCTTTATGCCTGGATACAACGACTGCATAAACCGATGCAGCTCCAGCACTTACCAGGGCACCTAAAAATCCTGATATCGCTCCATGAAAACCAGCAATCATGCTCAGAAAAATAGCAATTACTACAGAATATACTATCTGCCAGCGTATGACTGTACGCAACTGCACGTTCTTAATTAATGCCATTTAGCTGACATTTGAAAAATAAGAAAAATAATAGCTTTATTTTTTGAAAAGCCTGATAACTTCAATCTCTTTCGAACCTTAAAAGTGCGGCAATTCTATCCTGATCATACAGGATAGTCAACGAGTATATGTCACGCTTGTAGAGAACGAAGAAATTGTACGGATGATTTTTATTCAGGGGAAAAAGGAATGAAATCAACGAAGTATTTTGGATAAAGTCACTTAAAAAATAGGCAATATTACCTTTTTCCTTCCGTGTTCGATGTTACGCTTATTCTGTGTATTATCACTAAAAAGTTGTTTTCTGATCAGATTCAAAATAACTCGGCGCCACAGTCAGGGCAATCGGGCTTAAATTATCTTGACTTTTAAGTTTGATTGTTAATCATAAGGTTAAAGGTGTCGAGAATTTAAGTTAATCAAAAAACAAGCAATTTTGCCAATTTTATGGTTCATAACATACTGTTTTAATGAATAATAAATAATTTAAGCCCGATTGCCCTGGCGCCACAGTTATGCTCAGTTATATTGGGTGCTTTTCCTGTTTTTTATGCGATTTAATAGTATGACTATCACTATGTACCATACCAAGATTGACAATAATAAGTACCGTTACACCCACGACCACAAGAAAAACACCCAGATCGAATGCCATTGCCGAGGCTAGTTCAAATTCACCGGTCAACGCAGTATGCAAATGACCGAAAGTAGATGTTAAAAATGGAAAACCAAACAGCCAACTGGCCAGCCCTGTCGCGAGGGCAATCAACAAGCCATTGCCTATTACAGCATGCATATCAAATGGTAAACGCATCTGTGTCCAGACGGTACCTTGCGCAAGATATTGCATAATCAGCGCGACAGCAGCGATGAGTCCGGCGATGAAACCGCCTCCTGGTTGGTTATGGCCACGCAGTAGGATAAATATGGCCACCATTAACACGAGCGGGAACAATATCCGTGTCAGGGCTCCCATGATCAGCGGATGATGATCTTCATCCCAAGTACGAGTACTGAAATCAGTAGTCAGGCTTTTGAGCTTCAAACCTTCGAGCATCGCATATATACCCAGCCCCGCCAGTGCCATTACGGTAATTTCACCCAGGGTATCATAACCACGAAAATCGACCAGAATAACGTTAACGACATTATGACCGCCACCTTCCGGTACACTGCCAGCCAGAAAAAAATCAGCAATCGTGTCATATGGCCTGGTTAAGACTCCCCAGGCAAGCGCTGCCACACCAACGCCCGCGCTTGACGCCAGCAAACTGTCACGGATTCGCCATACCGGTCTGGAATCCGGCAGCGTGATCTGTGGCAAAAAATACAATGCCAGTAACATCAGCACGATCGTCACAAATTCTACTGAAAGTTGCGTCAACGCCAGATCCGGCGCAGAAAACTTAGTAAATATCAACGCTACTCCAAGACCAACGGTGCCAATCATGATAAGTGCCACCAACCGCTGGCGATGAAACAACACGGTCGCGGCTGCGGCAATCAACATAACAATGGTAACCACCATACTTACGCCATCTATGGGTAACAGCGTCCTTTCACCGGTGAGGGAAACCGATTCACCAGCAAATCCTCCTGCTCCAAGTAGCATGGAAAATAAAACCAGAACCCAAACCATGCGTTGCAGGGATTCTATTTGCAGCAGATGCGTAATACTGTTCATGGCTAAAAATAGATTATCCAATACAAATAGATAAAACATTTTCATCGACGGCCATTCGATCCCATGCTTACGTAACGAGAAAAAATGACTGAATAGATAATAAACCGCAATTCCGCCAACCAGGGCAATCAGACTCATCCATAGTGCTGGATTGAAACCATGCCAGATGGCAAGCGTATAGTCAGGCAGGCTGGTTTGCAATGTGCCGCTGGCAGCAATCGCCAGCAATGGTGCAACCGTCAGATTGGGAAATATACCCACGACCACGCACAGTACTACCAAAATCTCCACTGGTACTTTCATCCAGCGAGGTGGCTCATGCGGTGTTTTTGGCAAGCCAATCGGGGTGGCACCAAAAAAAACATTGTGAATAAAACGCCAGGAATACGCCACGGCAAATATGCCCGCCAAGGTTGCGCCTGCTGGCAGCAGCCAGCCCCATGGCAAATCGATATCATTCATGGTTTCGGCAAAAAACATTTCCTTGGAGAGAAAGCCGTTCATCAGTGGCACACCAGCCATTGATGCTGCTGCCACCATCGCCAACGTGGCGGTATATGGCATAAATTTCCATAACCCACTGAGTCGACGCATATCACGTGTACCTGCTTCATGGTCAATGATTCCCGCTGCCATGAATAACGACGCCTTGAAAATCGCATGATTGATAATGTGAAAAATACCCGCAACCGCCGCCATGGGTGTACTGATCCCAAACAACAGTGTAATCAGGCCGAGATGACTGATCGTTGAATAAGCGAGCAGTCCTTTGAGATCATGCTTCCACAGCGCAATATAGGCACCCAGTATCAAAGTGATTACCCCTACGCCACTGACCAGCCAGAACCACGCTGGTGTTCCGGACAAAGCCGGAAACAGGCGTGCCAGGAGGAAAACACCGGCTTTAACCATCGTTGCGGAGTGCAAATAGGCTGAAACTGGTGTCGGTGCAGCCATTGCGTTTGGCAACCAGAAATGAAATGGAAACTGTGCTGATTTGGTAAAAATTCCCAACAAGACCAACAACAGCATTGGCAGATAAAGCGAATGTGCGCGAATCAGATCACCGGAAGCAAGAATGGTGGTCAGCTCGTAACTGTCCACCATTTCACCTAGCAGTAAAAATCCCCCCAGCAAAGCTAATCCGCCCATACCGGTGATGGTGAGCGCCATACGCGCGCCACTACGGGATTCCTGCCGGTGTTGCCAATAACTGATCAGCAAAAAAGAGGAAAGACTGGTTAACTCCCAGAAAATCAATAAAAGAATGATGTTTTCTGCCAGCGCGATGCCCAGCATCGAACCCATAAACAACAGTAGATATGCGTAGAATCGTCCCATGTCATCCTGTGCGGACAGGTAGTAACGTGCATAAATAATAACTAGAAGACCGATACCAAGAATCAGCAAAGCGAACAACAAACTTAGTCCATCCAGACGAAATGCCAGATCCAGATTTAATATTGGTATCCATTCAAAATGTGCCAGCAAGCTTTGTCCGCTGAATACAGCAAATGCCTGCGGAAGTAACAAACCGATTACAAGCAGATTGATCGCTCCTGCAAACCAGGCTGCATGCAAACGTCCGAACCTGGAAATCATGGCAGTAAATGGCGCACCGAAAAACGGCAGCAGGACAATTAACAATAAACTCATACTAATTAATATGTTGCTTCAAAATTGAAAGCGATTCGATCTGGATAAAAAATCTGGATGGATTCGAGCAAACGGATGGTGTTTCACAAGCGCTATTATGGCATTTTTTGGTTATAGTTTGGATTCTCGTCCCTTACCGGCACACGCCATATGAAAAAAATAAGCAGCAGCGCCAATAATACCAACATGCCTTTTAGCCACAAGGAGGAAACAATCAGGATGGAACTGCCGAACGATAAACTCATGAGCAGGTAAGCCCAGCGCTTGACCTTTCGTGGCATGCTACGATATTCACACCATTCACGAATGATCGGCCCAGCTATACGATGGTTCAGCAAGAGGAAATGAAATCGTTCGGAACTACGTGCAAAACAACCAGCTGCCAGTAATACAAACGGTGTTGTGGGCAAAACTGGCAGGAAAATACCCAAAACTCCCAGTAACAGCGCAGTTAATCCTATCGCAAAATACAACCAACGAATGAATGTGGATTCATGCAGTTGCAGAAGATGTATCTGTTCATTTTTGATCTGATGATTACTGTTGCGTTTGGCAAGCATGATTTTCAACTGTCACAATGTGAGGACATGATTTATCAATAAATCAAATAGGCATCTCTAAAAATCCATATTTCATTAAAATACGTTGCTATTTACAAAAATATACTGTGTTAATATTTTTTTGTTCTTGCCTTGTCTTGTTTAAAACCCTGAATTTTTAGAGATGCCCCAATATTCTATTTTCAGGACATTTTTCTTATTTGATTATTCGACCAGGCATCTTGGTTTCAAGCACTAAATATCAATATTTCTGGCACGCAGCGCATTGCTTTCAATAAACGCCCTTCGCGGCTCAACAACATCGCCCATCAAGGTCGTAAAGATTTCATCGGTCAAAATGCTGTCTTCAATCTGGGTACGCAATAAGCGCCGGTTTTTGGGATCCATGGTCGTTTCCCATAACTGATCCGGGTTCATCTCACCCAGTCCTTTATAACGCTGGATGCCAATTCCTTTTTTTGCTTCTTCCATTAACCACATGAGCGCACCCTTAAACTCACTGATAGGAAATTCTCGCTCTTCGCGCTTGATTCTGGCATCCTGACCAATCAGGCCATCGAGCATCTGGGCAGCGTGTTTGATATGGGTAAAATCACCACTATGCAGGAAATCTTCATCCAGATAACTATTCAACTGGTTGCCATGCAAACTACGGGTGATTTTTAGCCGGTAACGTTCAAATTCCTCATCATATTCGGCTGTAATTTGCGCTTCCTGTTGCACAATATTTTCCAAATTGCGTGCGCTGGCCTGCGCACTAGCAAGCGAGCTCAAATCAAGTTCTGGCTGCTTCAGTAAAGCATACAAAACCTTGAGATCAATCAAGTGGCTCATACGCTCGATGACAGTTTCCGCCAGCAGATAGGCATCGGCAATGCTGGCAAGTGCATCTCCTGTTAACGGTGCCTGATCCTTCCCGGGGTAAAGCTCGGCGCCTTTGAATGCAAGACTCGATATGTAGCGCTTCAGCTCATAATCATCCTTTAAGTAGCGCTCCTGCTTGCCATGCTTGATTTTGTAAAGTGGTGGCTGGGCAATGTAGATATGGCCACGCTCGATCAACTCGGGCATTTGCCGGTAGAAAAAAGTCAGCAGTAGGGTACGGATATGAGCACCATCCACATCCGCATCTGTCATGATGATGATACGGTGGTAACGCAATTTATCTGGATTGTATTCGTCCTTGCCGATACCGGTACCAAGCGCGGTAATCAATGAAATAATTTCCTGGGAAGAAATCAATTTATCAAAGCGTGATTTTTCAACATTCAAAATTTTTCCCTTAAGCGGCATGATTGCCTGGAATTTTCGATCACGTCCCTGTTTGGCTGACCCTCCAGCTGAGTCTCCTTCCACCAGATAAATTTCACACAATCTCGGATCCTTTTCCTGGCAATCCGCCAGTTTTCCCGGTAACCCCATGCTGTCAAGCACACCTTTTCTGCGAGTCAGTTCACGCGCTTTTCTCGCAGCTTCGCGCGCTCTGGCCGCTTCTATGATTTTGCTGCAAATCAATTTAGCTTCGTTTGGGTTTTCCATCAAAAAATCGGAAAGCTTTTGTGAAACAACTTCCTCGACTACCGGACGAACCTCGGAAGACACCAGTTTTTCCTTGGTTTGTGAAGAAAATTTGGGCTCATATAACTTGACAGATAGCACGCAGGTCAATCCTTCACGCATGTCATCACCCGTGGTATCCACTTTAGCTTTTTTCGCAAGCTCATTTTTTTCTATATAGCTATTTAGAGTGCGTGTCATGGCGGCACGTAATCCGGTTAAATGTGTTCCACCATCTTTTTGCGGGATATTATTGGTAAAACATAGCACTTGCTCCGCATAGCTGTTATTCCACTGCATCGCAACTTCGACAGAGATATCTTCTTTTACCCCATTAGCATAGAAATTTTTAGGATGCAGCACCGTTTTATTGCGGTTGATATATTCGACAAAATTGCGGATACCGCCACTAAACGCAAAGGTTTCTTCCTTTTCATCTCGCTGATCAACCAGTTTTATATTTATTCCATTGTTTAGAAAAGATAATTCACGCAGGCGTTTGGCAAAGATTTCATAGTGGTAGGTGATATCACCAAAAATAGCCTGACTGGCAAGAAAATGGACTTCTGTGCCGGTTTTTTCGGTCTCGCCAATAATGTTAAGCGGCGCAACCGCTACACCATCCCGAAATTCCATCTGATAAACCTTTCCTTCGCGACGAATCGTCAAGCGTAACCATTCCGATAAGGCGTTGACCACCGATACGCCTACGCCATGCAAGCCACCAGAAACCTTATAGGAATTATCATCAAATTTTCCTCCCGCATGCAGTTCCGTCATGACAATTTCTGCAGCCGAACGCTTGAGATCATCATCCTGCTTGATTCCGGTCGGAATACCGCGACCATTGTCGTGAACACTGACCGCATTATCAGGATGAATAATGACCAGAATATCATTGCAATAGCCGGCAAGCGCCTCATCAATTGCATTATCAACCACCTCAAATACCATGTGATGCAATCCTGTTCCATCACTGGTATCTCCGATATACATGCCAGGCCGTTTGCGAACAGCATCCAATCCTTTCAGAATTTTGATATTGTCTGAATTATATTCCTGTGGATTATCGCTGTTTTTACTGGTAAATCTGGATGTATTGTCATTCATTGCCGGGACTCACGTTGTTTAGTTTTTAAGAGAATTTTCCAAATGCGCGTGTCATCTATCTGATCATGGGCATCAAGATATGCAGAAAATCATTTTCGCCTGGTGCGGTAATCAGCAGTCTGCCTTCATGAATTTCTTCAAATGAACATTCAATGACTTCACAGTCAAGATCATTTAGTATTTCTATGAATAACAATATGTTGAATACAGTATCAATTGGATCAAGCTGATAATTCGTTTCAATTTCCTCACTGGCTTCTTCTTGATCGAGATTAGTGACTGACAGAAAAATTCGGTCATCGGCAAGTTTAAACTGGACGTTATGAAAAGGATCATTCTGGCTGTAAATAATTGCCAACCGTTTGAGTGCATTTAGAAATTCTATCCGATTTAACGTAAATCGATAATTTCTCGCTTTGGGCAATGCCGCCTTATAGTCAATCATATTTCCAGCAATGGTTTTGGATGTAAGAACAGCCTCCGGAAACGTAAAACGAAAAATTTTGGAAGTTACTTCAATCATGACTGGAGCATCACTGTCATCAAGTTGACGGGAAAGCTCCTGTACCGCTTTGCGCGGCAGTATGGACATATTTTTTTCAAATGGTTGATTTAACGGAATGCTGGAAAGACTCAAACGATGGGTATCCGTTGCCACGAGGGTTAATCTGTCTTCCTCTACTGCAAAAATCATGCCGTTGAGATAGTAGCGCATATCCTGATTAGCCATGGCATGAATGACATGTTGGATATGGGTTTTAAGCACCTTTTGTGGCAGTGTGCAGGAAAATCCTTCATCTTCAACTTCCAGGCGCATTCTCGGAAAGGATTCCGCTGGCAATAGTTGTAGATGAAAACGACTTTTCCCTGAAACGATTTGCAAGCGGTTTTTCTGATCGCAGAGTTCGATGGGAATATTTTTCGGCAACGCACGCAGAATATCCAATAGCTTTCTGACCGACACCGTTGTATGTAATGGTTCGATGTTTGCCAGCTCCTCGCTGGTGGACGTGGCTTCACTCTCGATGTCCATGTCTGAAGTGACAAACTTTAATTTTCCATTGCCGAATTCAATCAACGTATTTGCCAGAATTGGCAGTGTTTGTCTACGTTCCACTACGCCACTGACCATTTGTAATGGTTTTAACAATAAATTAAGATTGGTTATCAATAATGTCATTAAATTAAAATAATAGTAGTAATAAAGAAGGCAGGATTAAAATAGTATAAGGATAAATTTATTTTTTATCAAAAGGTTAATATGTATTTAACAACGGTATAAATACCGTATGGTTTGTCAGTGAATTGTGGATAAAAAAATTTTTTTCTGGTAGTTTGATGGTTATCCACAAACTATACAACTATCTTACGCAGGCCAATTAACCACGCAAGATATGCAGCAATGCATTGAAATCCCGATTGATAGTCGTGTCAGATAAACGTAATTCCATAATTTTTCGATGTGCATGCAATACGGTGGTGTGATCCCTGCCTCCAAAAGCTTCACCAATATCTGGTAGACTCATCTGGGTTAATTCCTTGGCAACCGCCATTGCAATTTGACGCGGTCGGGCAATAACTCTGGAACGTTTTTTGGAAAACATATCGGTAAGCTTGATTTTGTAGTATTCGGCCACAGTTTTCTGAATATTTTCAATCGAAATATGCCGATTTTGAATAGCTAATAAATCTTTCAGCGCTTCCCTGGCAAGTTCCAGCGAAATGGGAAGATTGGTAAAACAAGAATAGGCCAATATTCGTTTAAGGGCGCCTTCTAATTCCCTGACATTGGAACGAATATATTTTGCAATAAAAAAAGCAGTGTTTTCATCTAGTTTCATGTTTTCAGTATGCGCTTTCTTCAACAGGATAGCTACCCGCATTTCCAGTTCGGGTGGATCAATCGCCACAGTTAATCCCCAGCCAAATCTTGAAACCAACCGTTCTTCCAGTCCACTGATCTCTTTGGGATAACAATCCGATGTGATAATAACTTGCTTGTGTGCCTCTATCAGCGCGTTAAATGCGTAAAAGAATTCTTCCTGGGTACGGTTTTTTCCACTGAAAAACTGTACGTCATCCACCAGGAGCAAATCCAGTGAATGGTAATAGGACTTGAATTTATCAAATGATTTATGTTGATAAGCACTGACAACATCCGAAACATATTTTTCCGCATGAACGTAGCGTATTTTGGCTGCGGGGTTTAGTTGCAACACCTGGTTTCCAATAGCGTGAATCAGATGGGTTTTCCCCAAACCAACCCCGCCATAGATAAACAATGGGTTATAGGCAATACCCGGACGTTCCGCGACTTGTAACGCGCCTGCACGCGCCAACTGATTGGCTTTGCCAGTGACCAGGGTATCAAAATTGAAATTAGAATTCAGGCAATTGCTATCAGCTTGCTTCACTGATTTGACGTGAGATTTACGAGTGGCTATTACGTCAATGTTTTTCTGGATTTTTGCATGATCAGGCACAACGATGGGCTTGGCCAAGGACTGATTCTTGTCGCTTTCATCGAGCACGAGTTTAAGTAAAATATCTTGAGAAAAGTATTGTTGCGCGATATGTTCGATACGACTCATGAAGTTATCACGAACCCACTGTTGTACAAAACGATTCGGCACAACCAATATCAGAGTATTTTCATCTTCCGGAGAGGTTTCCAGACGCAATGGCTTGATCCAGGTATTAAACTGTTGGCGATTCAATTCCTGATGAAATTGCGTTAGACAATCACGCCAGAAGGGCTCTGTTTTTAACATAAAAAATTATTTCACGTATGACTTGTTGCGACTGATTATGGTAATAAACCGAGAGCAACTAATTGACGAAAATACTAAAAATCGTATTCATATACGAAGCTGCCTAGCGAGAACAGGTCAAAATGAAGCACATCTTGAATAAAAATACGATTGGGCATTTCTAAAAACGACCTACTTCGCGGATGATTCGCTTCAGGACATCTCTAAAAACTAATATCTTATTACATATCAATCATATGCTGCGTTAATGTTTTTGTTTGCATCTTGCTTTGTTTAAACCTTGAGTTTTTGGAAACGTTCTGGGAGGCTATCTGATCACAGCTTACAGGTTTCAACAGGTAGCAGTAGTATAATAAAGTTTGATCGCATCGGCAGTTTGATTATGAGATTAAAGTTATTATTAATAAAATCAGTGTATTGAATACAATATATTCTCTTCGTTGCCATGATTGCACACGCCATTCGCGCTACTGAGCTGGGTAAGTGCTACCACCTATATGCACAACCCAGGGATCGCTTGAAGCAATTTTTTTGGCGAGGCAAGCGGCGCTTTTTTAAAGAGTTGTGGGCGTTGCAAAAAATTAATCTGTTAATAGCGCCAGGCGAGGTGGTGGGCATAATCGGTCGTAATGGATCCGGGAAGTCCACCTTGTTGCAACTTATATGTGGAACGTTGACCCCAACTTGCGGGGAAATAGCTATCCATGGCAGGCTGGCGGCCTTGCTTGAACTGGGGGCTGGCTTCAATCCTGATTTTACCGGTCGTGAAAATATCTGGATGAATGCAACGATCATCGGACTTACCCGGCAGGAAATCGATGAGCGAATTGAAACCATAGTTGCTTTTTCTGGGATCGGGGATTTTATTGATCAACCGGTCAAGACCTATTCAAGCGGCATGTATGTCCGACTTGCGTTCTCTATTGCGATTAATGCGGATCCGGATATTCTGATCATTGATGAAGCGTTGTCGGTTGGTGACGGAGCGTTTGCCAGAAAATCCTTCGGACGTATCATGCAATTACGCGATATGGGTAAAACAATCCTGTTTTGTTCCCATTCTCTGTTTCAGGTTGAATCACTATGCAACCGCGCAATCTGGATAGATCAAGGAAGATTGATGGCAGAGGGGGATGTGGCGTCGGTGGTAATGGCTTACCAGTCTTTTCTGGACAAACAGGATATAAAAGACGTGGCCAGCGTGACACAAACGCTGGAGAAACATATGCAACCAGAGCACGCTACAGACCGTGCCATGGTTGGTCGTGCGCGCCTGGACAGCGTAAAGGCGGAAGTTGATGGCGATAGCGTTAACCATGCAATAGCCGTCAGCGGGCAATCTACTCTTTCGGTTGCGGTCTGTTTTACTTCTGACCCCGATATTCCTTGTCCGACGGTTGGAATTACATTTCATTCAATGGATGGAAGAGTGCTGACCAGTGCAGGAACTTTTGAGGACAAGATTACTTTCTTGCGTAAAAACAACGGTAGCGGTTCTGTTTCATTGGTTATTGAGTGTTTACCGCTCCTCAAGGGTGAATGTATGATCAGTGCTTTTTTACTTTGCGAGCGAGGTATTCATTTATATGATTCAGCCCTTGACGTCGCCAAGATTCGTATTCAGCAGCAGGGCAGGTTGCAGGGTTATTTCGCACTCCCGCATCAATGGCATTCAATAGATGAAAAATAATATATTCTCATTTAAACAAACCTCGTTCGAGGTTACACCGGAAACTCATTCTATTACTGATTACCGGGATCATATAGCTGATGATAATCAATCAAAAAATGCGGTATTGGTTGACAGCAGAGATCTGGTTTTTCCTTTGAATGTTTATGCCTACGTTCTGCTGCTGGAAACAGGTTGTGTGAATGCCTTGCATTATGGTCTTTTTAAGGATGAAAACACCACCATTCAGCAGGCTCAGCAATATTCGACTGATTTGATCTTGTCACGTATTCCTGATGAGATAAAACGTATTCTTGAGGTTGGTGTCGGTCTGGGGACAACCTTGTTTCAGCTGAAACAGCAAGGCTACGAAGTACATGGCATCACGCCTGATCCCGAACAGATTACACTTTTGCAAAAACGTTTTGGTCAGCAGTTATCTACCAGTTGCCAGCGCCTGGAAGATTTTAAAGCGGCGCCTGGTAGCTTTGATCTGATCCTGTTTCAGGAATCAGCACAATACATAGAACCGTTGATGATTTTCAATCAAGGACTGGATTTGTTGCCAATCGGTGGAACAATTTTGATTCTGGACGAATTCTTCTTTCGTCGGGAAAAAACGGAACGTGCCGGACTACATTTGATAACAGATACCATTGCACTTGCGGAACGCATGGGGTTTGAACTGGTTGGACAGCTTGATTTATCCGCCATGGCTGCGCCAACACTGGATCATTTGTTGCATTTGACCAAATTGCATCGAAATCGATTAATGCTTGATTTGTCATTGAAGAGCGAAATATTGGATCATCTGGATGAATCCAATGGAAATTACCGGCAGAAATACGCTAACGGCCAATACGGTTATGCGTTATTGCAATTCAGAAAAAAAGCCATCCCAAAATGGCGCGTCAGTCTGCTCGACGATCGGCATGCCAACGAAATGCGCTGTTTGTTCGAGAAAATATTTGGTCATGTGATGTCTCCGGAAATGTGGCAATGGAAATATGCGCAAGATAAAAGTCGTGCCCTGGGTGTCTGGCGTGAAAACCGGTTGATTGCTCATTATGGCGGTATGCTGCGCGATATTTTGATATTTGGTCAATCCAGCAAGGCTGTTCAAATAGGTGATGTCATGGTGGATCCTGATGAGCGCGGCATCCTGACCCGGAAAGGGCCTTTCTTTCTCATGGCCGCCACTTTTCAGGAATGCTATGTCGGTTATGGCAAGCCGATTCTGACAGGATATGGGTTTCCAAACAAACGGGCAATGCGGGTTGCCGAACGTTTGGGATTATATGTGGAGACCGGCAAAATGGTAGAAATAGAATGGCGGCCTACTGGAAAATTACCGCATTACTCAACACGGATCAAGGTGATTGACGCACACAGCGATATCTGGAAAACATCATTAATCAATGATCTTTGGCACAAAATGGAAAGAGATTTACAAAAAGCGGTTGTCGGTATAAGAGATAGTAATTATGTGCGCTACCGCTACCTTGATCATCCTGATTGCCGTTACCAGCTTTTGCTGGTCAATGGTCGCTTCAATCATAAAACTCTTGGATTGATCGTGTTGCGGCATGATCAGAATGAAACGGAAATCATGGATTTGATCGCCCCGTTACACAAAATACCGTTGATGATTGTTCATGCCAGGAGAATGGCCGGTATCAATCAAAAAAAACGCTTATTGATGCGAATCACACAAAATTTTTCTTCGCTGCTTACCGAGACGGGAGGTACCAGAACCGGGTCGGAAATTCCTATTCCTGCGCCAATTTGGAGTCAGGGACTCGCCGCAGAGGCATTGCTCAATCAATGGTGGCTAACCGGGGGAGACATGGATTTCAGATGATTACAATATCCCCTAAAAACGTAGAGACCAGAACCGGATAAGGCTGAAAAAGGAAGGTTAACTGGAAAACCAGTTACCTTTTTACCGCACGTTATACGTTATTTGTTGTTTGGTTTTAGACCAAGGGTGCAGGGGCCAACCTGTTAGAATCGAGCAATTACTGCAATCACTTCGTTATTATGACCACCCTTGTTAGACTGCTAATTTATGGTTGTTTTGTTTTCGGATTTTCGGCCTGCTCGATCGATGAGAAGGCGGATTCGGTTCAAACAACGGTTCCCTGGGTAAAAACCGTTCTGGCCAGCGCCGATGATCAATCCGCACTGGAACTCTCCGGCGTAGTACGTGCGCGCTATGAAACACCAGTGGCATTTCAGTTGAGTGGACGCATTGCTGCGCGCCACGTCCATGCCGGACAACCGGTTAAAAAAGATCAGCTTTTATTTGAATTGGATACACGCGACCTGCTGCAGACGATTCAGACTGCCGAAGCTGAGCGGGCAGCCTCGGTAGCCGCACTTGCTACCGCAACGGCAGATGTGGATCGAGATCAGAAATTACTGGCAAGGAATTTCGTGAGCAAGCAAGCGCTTGACCGAAGCAAACTGATTGAACAAGAAGCTCGTGCTCGGCTGAATGCGGCGCGGGCAAGAGAAAAACAGGCACAACATGCCTTGGGATACGCCAGGTTGCGTGCGGAAGCATCCGGTGTACTGGTTGAGGTGAGTGGCGAGCCTGGTCAGGTCATTTCGTTTGGACAGGCGATTGCGGTGTTGGCACACGATGGTGAGCGGGAGGTGGAGGTGTTTTTCCCTGAGACCGCCTTGCCGCGTGAGTCAGGCAGTGCTAATCTGCCTGATGGCAATGTATTGCCACTGCTGCTGCGTGAGGCAGCAGGCGCGGCCAATCCTGCCAGTCGTACCTGGCGTGCACGTTATCGCATCAAGCAAGATCACCAGGATTTATTGCTGGGGCGGGTCATAAAAACCCATTTCATGAAAAACAGCGGTGCAGACAGCACACTGAAAATTCCGCTCGGTGCCTTGGATGAACGCGGCGAAGGTGCACGTATCTGGCAGTTGCGCGAGGGTAAGGCGCAGCCAGTATCCGTCCAGGTTATTGCACTGGATAATGAGCATGCTTGGATACGTGCCGATCTAGCGGAGAATAACCTCATCATCGCACTGGGAGTCAACCTACTTAAATCTGGCATGGCCGTTCAGGCGCTGACGCAGTGAGTTTCCCCAATTTTTCCGAGATTGCCGTCCGCGAACGTTCGGTCACGCTGTTTTTTATTCTGTTTTCAGTTTTTGCCGGCATTTATGCCTTTCTTTCGCTGGGGCGCGCGGAAGACCCAGCATTTACCGTACGGGTGATGGTGGTATCCGTACTTTGGCCAGGTGCTACCACGGAGGAAATGCAAAATCAGGTAGTGGATCGTCTGGAAAAACGTGTTCAGGAAGTAGAACATCTATACCGCATTGAAACCACGATTCGTCCAGGTCGGGCTGATTTGCAGGTAGAATTTCATGATTACGTTACCAACGCCATGATTCCGGATCTTTTCTACCAGGTGCGCAAACGTATGGTGGATGAGGCGCCTCGTCTTCCGCGAGAAGTGGTTGGACCCATTATCAACGAGGATTTTTCTGACGTTTACTTCACACTCATCGCGCTTACTGCCCCCGGTATGCCCATGTGGCAGCTGACACGCGCGACGGAAGCGATACGCGACCGTCTGCAACGGGTTGAAGGCGTGCATAAAGCGCTGATATTGGGAGAGCGTAGCGAGCGGGTCTATGTCGAGTTTGATAACGCCCGGCTGATCAATCTGGGAATTTCTCCACAGCAAATCTTTGATGCGATTGAGGCGCACAATCGCATGGTGCCTGCTGGTTTTCTGGAAACAGCCGGGCCGCGCATCTATATCCGACTGGATACCGATCTTGCTGATCCTGCAGCGCTTGCCGCCATTCCGATCCGCATTGGCGATAGCCTGCTGCGCCTCGATGATGTTGCAACCATCAGCCGCGGCTATGAGGATCCCCCGAGTTACCTGGTCCGGGCACAAGGTGAGGATGCAGTTGTGCTGGGCGTCGTCATGCGCAAAGGTGAGAACGGTTTGGATCTCGGAGAACGCCTTGCCACTTTTTTGGAAGCCGAGCGTGCTCGCCTGCCACTTGGCATGTCCATGACACAACTGACCAATCAGGCTGAGGTTATTTCTGCTGCTGTCGATCTTTTTCAGATCAAGCTGCTGGTTGCTGTCATGGTTGTAATGGGCGTAACCTTGCTGGCAATCGGCTGGCATGCGGGGCTGGTGGTCGGGATTGCCATTCCGATCACGCTGGGCATTACTTTCCTCCTGATCAAGGTGGGCGGCATCAATCTTGACCGCATCTCGCTCGGCGCGTTGATTATCGCGCTCGGATTACTGGTGGATGACGCCATTATCTCGATTGAAATGATGGTGGTGAAGATGTCCGAAGGTTGGGACCGTGTGCGCGCCGCAACCCATGCCTGGACCGTCACCGCAGCGCCGATGCTGTTCGGCACGCTGGTTACCATAGCGGGTTTTGTGCCGATTGGTTTTGCAAAATCAGGTGTGGGTGAATATGCGGGTAATATTTTCTGGGTACTCGCCTATTCGTTGTTGGCGTCCTGGATCGTGGCAGTAACTTTTACACCTTATTTGGGCACCTTGCTGTTGCCTGCCCAGCAGAAACATGCAGCTGACGAAGGCAAGCTTTACCAGACACCACGGTACAATAAAATTCGCGCTCTAATCTACTGGTGCGTGCTGCATCGGAAAACCATTGTATTCGGTACCATCGGCTTGCTGCTGTCAAGCATTGCCGGGCTGGTTGGGCCAGTGCAGAAGCAGTTTTTCCCCAGCTCCGATCGCCCTGAAATACTGGTCAGTATTTTCATGCCGCAGGGCAGCGCCATCATCAATACCGATGCGACTGTACAGAAAATGGAGGCAATTCTTGCTGAAATGCCGGAGATCAAAACGTATTCGTCCTACATCGGTGCGGGCGTGCCACGCTTTTTCTTTGCGGTCAATCCAGAACAGCCCGACCCGGCTTTTGCCAAACTCATTATCGTAGCAAAAGATGCCGTTGCGCGCGATAAAATCATGGCGGCACTTGATCATCATATCGTCAACGGCGCATTTCCGGAAGCAAGGGTTCGGGTAACGACATTGTTGTTTGGCCCGCCCATCATCTGGCCCATCACATTTCGTATCGTTGGCCCAGACCCAGTCAATTTGCGGAAAATTGCGCATCAGGTACGGGATGTCATGAAAACTAATCCCTACGCGCATGACCCCCATCTGGAATGGGATGAGCGAGCGCCAATACTCCATCTGGCCATCGATCAAAACCAGTTGAGCCTGACCGGGCTGACGCCCCAGGATATTGCGCAGCAACTTCAATTCCAGCTCGATGGCTTGTCTGTTACGGAAGTGCGGCATGGTATCCGCACGGTGGAAGTGCGTGCACGTGGTCTAAAGGATAGCAAGTCAGATCTACTGGCGCTGGAAATAAAAACCCAGGATGGACGCAAAGTGCCTCTGGCGCAGATTGGCGAGCAGCAGGTGCGTTATGAAGACCCGGTTATCCGGCGCTATAATCGCGAACTTTTTATCGCAGTGAATGCAGAAGCGCGTGGTGCACAGTCGAGTGATATTACTGCGGACATCTGGGAAAATCTCAAAAATATCCGGCAGGCATTGCCCGAGGATTACCGCATTGATATTGGCGGAACCGTCGAAGACTCAATTCGCGCCGATTCGTCGATCGAGAAACTGCAGCCACTCATGATTGGCCTGATGCTGATCTTCATCATGCTGCAGATGCGCTCATTTTCCGGCACCTTTATCGTCGTGGCAACGGCTCCGCTGGGTTTGATAGGCGCGGTGATCGCTTTATTGCTGTTCAACCAGCCTTTTGGCTTTGTTGCACTTCTTGGATTGACGGGCTTGGCGGGTATTCTGATGCGCAATACCTTGATTCTTACCCAGCAAGTGTCAGACAACATTGCAGCGGGCATGGAAATTCTACCTGCCGTGGTGGAAGCTGCTGTGCACCGATCCCGCCCGGTTGTCCTGACAGCGCTGGCCGCTGCGCTGGCCTTCATTCCCCTGACGCTCGACAGCTTCTGGGGGCCACTCGCCTATGTATTGATCGGTGGCGTACTGGTCGGCACCGCAATTACACTACTGTTTGTTCCGGCACTGTACGCGCTCTGGTTCAGGATACGTTGACCATACCTGCATTCATCTGGCGCTTAATTACATTTGCGGATTCAATTTTGGAGTGCATCGCCCGAACGGTGACGCAAGGACTTTTCTGACGAGGTACTTCAGTTATCGATTATGATCGAAGTTATTCTGTATCAACCTGAAATTCCGCCCAATACAGGCAACATTATTCGTTTGTGCGCCAATAGTGGCGCACGTCTGCACCTGATCAAGCCGCTGGGTTTCGCGCTTGATGACAGGCAACTAAAGCGTGCCGGCCTGGATTATCATGAACATGCCCGCATTATTGTCCATGACAATTTTGCTGCTTGCCTGAATGAAATCGGCAACCGGCGAATTTTTGCGGTTACGACCAAAGCCAGTCAACACTACAGTGATATTGTTTATGATGGAGATGATGTGTTTCTGTTTGGCGCGGAAAGTTGCGGACTGCCGACTGAGGTTTTGGGAAGATTCACAACCACTTGTCAAATCCGCATTCCGATGTTGCCCGCTAGTCGCAGTCTGAATCTTTCCAATGCGGTTGCCATCATCATTTATGAAGCCTGGCGACAGATTGGCTTTGTAAATGATGATGGTTGTGTTCAATGATCGCTGTTAATAATTCAATGCCGAACGGATGCTGTCACCCAGAGTTTCATTCAGAATTCTGGGCGTGACGAAAATCAGCAGTTCGCGTTTGTCATTACGTCTGGAAGTATTGCGAAACATATGCCCTAATATCGGCACATCCGCCAGAAATGGCACCCTGTTGCGATCATTTTTTTCGGTTTGCTCGAAAATACCGCCGATTACGACGGTTCCGCCGTTCTCTACCAACACTTCAGTGATGATCTGTTTAGTATCGATCGCTGGACCCGACGGCGTGTTTTCACCACGGGTATCCTGATTGATTTTCAGTTTCATGATGATATGGTTGTCGGGTGTGATTTGCGGCGTAACTCTCAGTCCCAGCACAGCTTTCTTGAACTGAATCTGTGGGCGCGTTACGCTGACGGTCTGAAAAGGAATCTCGGTGCCCTGTTCGATACTGGCTTCCACCCGGTTGGCCGTTACCAGGCGAGGACTGGCAATGATCCGTCCCTTGCTGTCTGATTCGAGCGCCGATAATTCCAGATTGATCAGGGTGCCGTTATTGATCTTGATCAGGCTGAGGCCCAACGCTGCCGGACCACCTGCCACCCCTGCCAATGCTGCGGCTGGCAGGTTGACATTAAGATTTTCTCCGCCGCCGGTAGGCGCGCCAGTGGCCAATTCGCTGGAGTTGTCGAGATTGCCGGAGATCCCAAGCCTGCGATCACTGATACGGGTAGCATTTTGCACGCCAAAACGGGCGCCAAGATTACGGCTGAAAGTATCGGTTGCCTCAACGATGCGCGTTTCAATCATGACTTGGCGCACTTGTGTGTCGAGATTGGTGATGTGTTTGGCCACTTCCGCCAGTCTGGCTGGAACATCGGTAATGGTCAGTGTATTGCTGATATCATCCACCTCAATGGTTCCCCGCTGACTCATGATGCCTTTGAGCGCAATTGAGCTGGCGGTGCGGTAATTGAGGGTAAAGGTTTCGGTTTGCAACACTTCCAGCTCCGAAATTTGCTGCTGCTGCTCCAGCTGCAATTTTTCCTTGGCAGCCATCTCTTCCCTGGGTGCGACGAAAATGACGTTTCCGGCTCTGCGTTTATCGAGATCATGATTTTGCAGCACAATATCCAGCGCTTGATCCCAGGGTACATTTTTCAGCCTTATGGTCAGATTTCCCCTGACGGAATCACTGGCAATGATATTCAAATCCGTGAAATCTGCAATGACCTGTAATACAGCGCGAATTTCGACATCCTGAAAGTTCAGTGACAACTTCTCGCCGGTGTAACCGCCACTGGCAAGTTTCTTGTGAATCGGCATGGCCTCGCCACTGGCGATCGGCCGGATATCCAGCACAAAGCTTGTGCCGGCCTGAAAGGCGGAATGCTCCCAGTTGCCTTGTGGCTCCACGAGCATGCTGACGCGATTTTTATCTCTACGGGTTTCTATGATACGAACCGGCGTGGCGAAATCAGTGACATCGAGCCGCTGTTTCAAATTGGATGGCAGATAGGCGTGCATGAATTCTACGTGGAGCCTGTTACCTTGTCTGCGCACATCAATTACCGCGCCCGGTTGGGATAAATCGACTCTGATTTGCCCTTCCCCTTGTGTGCCCCGGCGAAAATCCAGATCGACCAGACTCAGTTGTTGCTGCTGATCGGAATTCTGACGGGCCGCAAGCGGTTGACTGAGCGTATTCTGGGTTGAACGCGCAACGCCCACAAGGGTAATCAGCAGATGATGACCATCAATTTTTGCGTCATGGCCGACGGTTTCCTGCAAATTCATCACCAGACGGGTGCGGCTTTCGGTTTGTGCGATATGGATGCCGCGTAGCACGCCCTGGCTCGCCACACTGTCAGGTTTGTCGAATGAATTGCCTACGCCAGGAAAATCGAAGTAGAGGCGAGCGGGGTTATCCAGCATAACGCCTGTTGGCAAGCGTTCGAGCGGTTGATCAAACGCTATTTTTGCGATGATCGAGCCATTTGCGCCAGTGGATATGTCCATCGCGCGCAGGGTGTTCTGGGTTGAAGGCTTAACAGCCGCATTTACCGGAAAGACAGTCGCCCCTGCCAAAAAAAGCAATAGATAAAAAACTGACCGCTTGATTCCTGTTTGATTGCGCATAAATTGTCTTGCTAAATAAAATCTGCTCATTTTTTAGACTCCTGAGATTGCATCCTGAGGGTGCCCACCTGTTCGACCCAAGCGTTGCCACTTTCCTGAATAATTTCTTTCAAGGTGATGTTTTCTTCGGAAATAGCGGTGACCAATCCGAAATTGTGCCCGAGATAATTCCCGTTTCTAATCCGGTGTACCGTGTTATCCGGTGTTTTAACCAAGGCATAAATGTGTTGGCCGCGCTGTAATGTTCCAACCATGGATAAATTTTCCAGCGCGTAGTTTTCCAGAGTTTCCTTCTGACGCTTCAAGTCCGGTTCAAGCTCATTGTGGCCGGAATTTGTCTGCGTGTTTTTGCGGGCGCTGAAAGGGTCCGGTATTTCGGAAGCCGCATAAACAAATTGTTCCAGTGGAAAAATCTCTGGCAAAGGGTCAACTTTTCCTTGCATTCCGGCGCCAGCATTTTTGACAAATTCCCGTAAATCCTCATGGCCATTATCGGCACAGGCGGATACCAATCCCGCTAGTACCATGGAAAACAATCGTTGATTGTATTTGCTCATTTTTTATTGTGCTCCTTGCAGCTCGTTGCTGATTTCTTCAGCATCCAGATAGCGAAATGTCTTGGCAGTGGCATTCAGTACCAATTGGCGGTCTGCTGCCGGTATGATTTCCATATTATGCAAAGTGACGATACGCGGTAGCTGGGCAACATCGCTGGCAAATGCGCCAAAATCGTGATAATTACCCGTTACGCGAACTGAAACCGGCAGCTCGGCATAAAATTCACGCATGGTTTCATTGGCGGCTGGTTTGAATAGCTCGAACTGCAACCCTCGTCCGAGACCGGCCCGGTTGATGTCCACCAGCAAGGCGTCCAGTTCGGATTTGTCTGGTAATTGCTTCAGCAATGTCCCCAGTGATTGCTCAATTTCCACTGATTGCAGGCGCAGAGCATCAAGATTGATGGCGTTCGCCTTTTTGGCCAGATAGGTTTGCTTGAGCGTGGCTTCTTCCGCTTGCGCCTGTTCCAACGTTTCCCACTGCTCCTGCCAGTCCAGAAAATAGCCGCCGGACACGATTGCTATCAATAAAAGCGCCAATGCGCCAGTTTTGACCGGAATTGGCCAGCTGCCAGGGTCATTGGGATTGACGTAACGCAATTCTTCCAACAGATTCATAATTGTTCTCCTGCCTCACCGGTAATCGTGACGATTTCTGTTTGGTCACCGTTTTTCGGTACGTCCGAAAATCTGATATTCAGATCAAACTCATTGAGCCGCTTGCCATCGATGGTCACAGCCTTGATTTCAATCAGTAACGGTGATTCAAACCAGGGTGAAGCATCCAGGTTGCGCATCAGGGTCGACACCCAGGCATTGGACTGGGCATAACCTGAAAGATGGAGGTGTTGTTCGGTCTGTTTGAAGCTCTTGAGATGCACGCCATCAGGGATTCGTCGTACGACTTGATCAAGCATATGGACCACCTTGACGCGATCGATCTGCAATGACTCAACGATCTGTTTGCGCGAAATCAATTGCTGTATTTTTTCCTTGATCAGCTTGATCTCAGCGATTTGCTGATCAAGGAGCGTGATTTCATTTTGTAGGTACTGATTGCGAGCCTGTTGCTGGGCAATTTTTTCCAATGCCATTTCATGCACTGTCCAGATGATCAGTATGCCGAGTACAACGGTTAAGCTAGCCAATACGCCAAATTGCTGTTGACGTGCTTTGCGTTTAAGCTCTCGATGCGGCAGTAAATTGATATGTATCATACTTAGTCAAATCCTCGCATGGCCAGCCCGCAGGCAATTAATAAAACCGGCGCGTCCTCTTTCAGTTGTCTGGACGAAATACGTTTGGAGTGTGATATGCCCAAAAATGGATTGATCACCTGTGTGATTACTTCAGTCCGCGCGGATACGATTTCCTCCAGTCCCGGGATGGCTGCGCAGCCACCAGACAGAAAAATATGATCTACTTGCGCAAACTGGGTGGACGTGAAAAAGAATTGCAACGCGCGCGACACTTCCAGCGCCAGTGTTTCTCGGAAGGGTTGCAGCACATCGGTTTCATAGTTTTCAGGTAAGCCACCTTTGCGCTTTGCGGTTTCGGCTTCTTCCACAGAGAGGTTGAAATGATTCTGTATTTCCTGCGTCAGCTGATTGCCACCGAATGGTTGGTCACGCATATAGATGGAATCACCGTTAAAGAGCACATTGATTCTGGTGTTGCTTGAGCCAATGTCCACCAGCGCTACTACCTTGTCCTTGCCGCTATCCGGCAACTGGTTGTTGATTATCCTGGAGACAATGGATTGCACGACAAATTGTTCGACATCCATGATCGTTACCTTCAGACCTGCTGTTGCCGCTGCGGCAACACGATCTTCAACCTTGTCCTTGCGCGCCGCAGCAATCAACACTTCCATTTCTTCAGGATGATCTTCAATTTCACCGATCACCTGAAAATCCAGATTGACTTCATCAATGGCAAACGGCAGGTACTGGTTGGCTTCGGTCTCCACCTGAAAAGCGAGGTCATCCTCACGCAGCCCGGTTGCCACGCTGATTTTTTTGGTCACAACCGAGGCCGAGGGCAATGCCAGAGCAATATTTTTCTGCCGTGTGCCTGTTCTCCTCCAGGCGCGTAGAATGCATTCTCCCACCTGTTCCAGATGATTGATGTTGCCGTCAATAATGGCCTCGGCCGGCATTGGCTCAATTGCGTAACCTTCCAGCCGGAATGCATGCTCATCCTTGCCCAGCTTGGCAAGCTCCACCATTTTGACGGAAGATGCGCTGATATCGACCCCCACCAACCGGGAGCCACTGGAAAGCAGGCTGAAATCAAAACTGACATTCAGACGCTTTAATAAAGACTTACTGATTAACTCCATATCTGGCTTCATTTTGCTGGCAACTCCTTTTGTGCCCAACCAAGTTCATGGCATCTCTAAAAATCCATATTTCATTACAATATGTTTTGATTTACAAAAACATCTCCTTACCTATCAATGCATGTATTGCATCAAATATTTTTGAGCTATAGTCAAATCTGGTGTACGGAGAATCAAGCGGCTACCTGTTTTTGATCTCCATTTTGTTTAATACCGTTAACGAATTTGATGTCCTGCACAACAT
>JAVVEX010000001.1:0-55583 GCA_032251195.1 Nitrosomonas sp. | reverse complement strand
TTGGTGGGTGGTCGCCGCAGTGGAAAGCGAGGTCGTGGTGCCGAAGGTAAAACCCCAATACTGGTAGCAATTGAGAACCGGAGCAAGTGTGCCGGATTTATCGCCATGCAACAGGTCTCTGCTGTTACTCATGAAACAGTAGCAAAGTTTATTCAATGTCATCTCCCGCCCAGTCAGTTGGTGCGTAGCGATGCGCTGGCTTCCCTGACAGAAATTGGCAAAACCCAACATCATGCCGCACGGGTGACGCCGCCTGATATGGCGGGTGAATGGCTGCCCTGGGTGCATATTGCCATCGGCAACCTCAAGGCATTTCTGTTGGGCACTTATCACGGCGTATCGTCCCAGTATCTGCAAGAGTATCTCAATGAGTTCTGCTACCGTTTCAACCGGCGTATGTGGGAGGCCGAGTTGCCGCTACGCCTTCTTACTGCTTGCCTAACGCACACTCAGATCAAACTGAAAATAGTATAGAGGCATATTATTCTTTGAATTTGCCGAAACAGTCTGCATGACACTTTAACCTGACCCGCTATCAGCAAAATAAATCATGCAGACCAGTTTAACGACCAGCCTTTCACAATGGGTTGATTTTCTTTGCAAGACTGACATCCCCGTGCTACGCAAAACCAGCAACGATCTGGTTTTTCTACGACGTGAGAATACTTCCCCCAGTCCGCGCGCTACTGCTCAGATCATCAAGCAGGATCCATTGATGACGGTCAAACTGTTGCGTCATTTACAGCAACATAAGCATCGACGTCAGACACATGATGTTATGCAGGTCGAACAGGCGCTTATTATGCTTGGGGTAGAAAATGTATTTGATCAGATTACGACCAAATCGCAGACAGAGACTTTGCTCCATTCCCACCCTGCCGCGCTGGTGCAGCTTCTGCATCGTATGCATCGTGCCCATATTGCCGCCAATTATGCTTTTGAATGGGCTGTCCGGCTGCACGATACTCATTTCGAAGAAATTCACACCGCAGCCCTGCTGCACGATATGACTGAATTGCTGCTCTGGTGTTATGCTCCGGCCAAAATGGTCGAGATTGCAGCATTGCAACAACAGGATCCAACCTTGCGGAGCCGCAATGCGCAGCAGAAAGTACTAGGGTTTACGATAAATGACTTGCAATCAAAACTTATCATTGCCTGGCAATTACCCGAGCTGTTGATTACCTTGCTGGATGAATCCTGCGTCAATCAGCCGCGTGTGCGCAATGTGCTGCTGGCCGTTAATCTTGCACGTCACGCAGCCCATGGCTGGGATAATGCGGCGCTTCCGGATGACTACCATGCGATTGGCGAATTGCTTCGCTTATCAACCGACGATGTCATAAAAATGTTGGGAGTGGACAGTGCGCTGACAACACCACAATTAACTGAAAACACACAACAATAGCTTTCTAGAACTTGTACCCACGATGCAGCGCAACGACACCAGCTGTGAGATTGAAGTATTCCACCCGCTCAAAACCAGCCTGTTGCATCATTTCCTTTAATTCTTCCTGAGCGGGATGCATGCGAATGGACTCTGCCAGATAGCGATAGCTGCCATCATCGCTGGCAACCAGTTTACCCATGGCCGGCAGCGCTTTGAATGAATAAGCATCGTAAAAAGGCTGCAATGGCTTCCAGATTTTTGAAAACTCCAGCACACTTAACGCTCCCCCTGGGGATAAGACCCGATACATCTCTCTGAGTGCCAAGTCTTTGCGCGTCATGTTTCTCAGACCAAAAGCCACGCAGACTCGATCGAAATAGTTATTGGGGAACGGTAGTCTCTCGGCATTACATTGCGCAACCGGCACCTCCTTTCCTTCATTGAGCAGGCGGTCACGGCCGATCGACAGCATGGCATTGTTGATATCGGTCAGCCAGACTTCTCCACCACTGCCTGCTTTATCAAGAAATAATCTGGTCAAATCAGCTGTTCCGCCGGCAATATCAAGCACCTTGTCATTTTCTCTTACGCCGCTGGCTTCAATAGCAAACCGTTTCCACAAACGATGCATGCCCATTGACATGAGATCATTCATCAGATTATAGCGTGAGGCAACCGAATCAAATACCTGCGCCACCTTGCGTACTTTTTCGGTTTCGTTGACAGTTGTAAAGCCAAAATGAGTGGTATTGGTCATCGGTAATTTTTTGTTCAGATAGTTATGGCGCCGTACGGCTGCCGCCGGATGCTTTTATACGCTGAAGATAATGTTGCCACATTGCTTCCTGTTTCAATCCATAATCATAGAGCAGATCCCAGGAATACAGACCGGTATTATGGCCATCGGAGAAATCCAGACGAACCGCATAATTTCCTACCGGTTCGATATGTGTAATGGATACGTCTTCTTTGCCAAGCTGCAAAACCTCCTGTCCGGGTCCATGGCCACGCACCTCTGCCGATGGCGAGTACACACGCAGAAATTCACAGGAAAAACTGAAAGCTTTGCCATCATTGAAAGTCACATCCAGTATACCGGAGCGACGATGTAATTTGAATGCCGTAGGAATGGGCGTTCCTGAATCCAATCCAGCCATGTTCAGTTTTTTTGTCTGCGGTTGAAATACCAGTAAACAGCCAGCCCCAATACGCAAGCCAGCAGCAAGTAGAGCACAATTTCACGCAAATAGGTGTCAACCAGAGTTTCATTTCCGCCAATGTAATAACCGAGCACTGCCAGAATCAACACCCAGATACCAGCACCAAGGCTCGTATAAAAACAGAACAGGGACAGATTCATCCGTGCCAGACCGGCAGGAAGCGAAATATACTGGCGCACACCCGGAATCAGGCGACCGGTAAAAGTTGAGATATGACCATGACGCGCAAAGAAATGTTCCATTTTCTGCAAGTTGGATTCGGTGAACATAATGTATTTTCCGTAGCGCAACAACAATGGCCGCCCCATTTTGACGGCCAGATAATAATTAAATAATGCGCCCGCCAGACTGCCAAAAATTCCACATGAAATCACTGCCACCAGATTCATTTCGCCCTGATAAGCCAGATAACCGGCTGGCACCATTACAACTTCGCTTGGAAACGGGAAAAAACTGGATTCCAGGAACATCAGAAAAAAAATACCTGGATAACCAAGACTACCCACAACCTGAACGATCCAGCTCAACAGATCGGCAAGCATCGTCAATGTAACCGCATAAAGTGAATGGCCAGTTCGTTATTCAGGGAAGCGCCTCTTCCTGTTGCTTGCGTTCCGGCTTGATGAGATCTTCACGTTTCACACCCAGCAGAATCAGGATAGGGCTTGCTACCATGATTGAGGAATAAATACCAAAGAGAATGCCGATAGTCAGCGCGAGCGCAAAATAATACAACACCTCGCCACCGAATAGCAGCATCGAGATCACCACCATCTGTGTACTGCCGTGAGTAATAACGGTGCGCGACATGGTCAGGGTAATTGCATTGTCGATCACACGGGCGATGTCTGCCTTGCGCAGCTTGCGGAAATTTTCCCGGATACGGTCAAAAATAACGACGGATTCATTCACGGAATAACCCAACACTGCCAGTACGGCGGCCAATACCGTGAGAGAGAATTCCCACTGAAAAAAAGCAAAGCACCCGAGTATTACAATAACATCATGCAGATTGGCAGCAATTCCTGCCACACCAAACTTCCATTCAAAGCGTACCGCGAGATAGGCGACGATACCCAACGAGACAAACAACAATGCCAGCGCGCCATTTTCCAGCAATTCCTGGCCGACTTGCGGGCCAACAAATTCGACACGCTGCATTTCTACGGTGACATCATCCTGTTTCAGCGCACGCATAACGACTTCGGACAGTTCCCCACTGGAGAACTCGTGTTTTACCGGCAGTCTGATCAAAACATCACGGGAAGTGCCAAAATTTTGTACTGTTGCATCGGTAATGCCCTGCTCTGCCAGCACTCGACGTATTTGAGACAGGTTAGCAGTCTTGTCATAACTGATCTCCATGACGGTGCCGCCAGTAAAATCCACCCCTAGATTCAGACCCTTGCTGGCAATAAAATAAACCGCCAGAATGGAAATAACCAGAGAAGAGATCAATGAAAACTTACCCCAGCGCATAAAAGAAATATCGCGCTCAAATCTGAAGAAATCCATATTTTTAGAAATATCCTGAGTGTTTAATGCCGTTTCCGACTTGGCTTCCAGATCGAGCCAATTGGAACATCGACGAGCTTGCGGTTGCCGTACAGCAGGTTGACCATGCCACGCGAAAACATGATAGCGCTGAAAACCGATGTCAGAATACCCAAGCACAGAACAACCGCAAATCCCTTGACTGGCCCAGATCCGAATGAAAATAACGCAATACCGGCAATCAGCGTGGTAATGTTTGAATCCAGAATGGTACCCATCGCGCGATCATATCCGGCATGAATGGCAGCTTGAGGTGGTACGCCATGACGGATTTCATCGCGGATGCGCTCATTGATCAGTACGTTAGCGTCAATCGCCATGCCGACAGTCAGCGCAATCGCCGCCATGCCGGGCAAGGTAAGTGTTGCCTGCAGAATCGATAACAGCCCGATCAGTAATAACAAATTAACCGATAGCGCTGTCACGGAAATCATCCCGAAAGCACGATAATAAATCATGATGAACAGTGCCACGGCAATAAAGCCCCACAGGGTTGAATTGAATCCTCGTGAAATATTTTCAGCACCAAGACTGGGACCAACGGTTCGCTCTTCGATAATTTCCATCGGTGCCGCCAGTGCGCCAGCACGTAATAACAGAGAGACATCGCGCGCCTCGATACTGCTCATTCTGCCGCTGATCTGCACTCGTCCGCCGCCGATCTCTTCACGGATCACTGGTGCGGTAATCACCTCGTTCCGGTTTTTCTCAACCAGCAGAATCGCCATGCGCTTGCCAACATTGTTGCGCGTCAAATCTTTGAAAATACGCGCACCGTTATTATCAAGCGTGACATGCACAGCAGGCTGACTATCCTGATCAAAGCCTGGCTGAGCATCGGTGATGCGATCTCCGGTCAGTAAAACCTGTTTTTTGACAAGTAGCGGATCACCCCCGCGTTCCGTAAAAAGCTCTGTCCCCCAAGGGGGTTGTCCGGACAATACTGCGGCTTCGAGGTTGCTGTCATCATCAACCATTCTGATTTCCAGCGTGGCGGTACGTCCGAGAATATTTTTTGCCTTGGCAGTATCCTGCACCCCTGGCAATTGCACAATGATCCGGTCAGCCCCCACCTGCTGAATGATTGGTTCCGCCACGCCCAATTCATTGACGCGATTACGCAACGTTGTGATATTTTGCTGCAACGCAAGATGCTGCATACGAGTATGCGCTTCCGGCTTGATAGCGGCCAGCAAGCCCGGACCATCTGCGTGATTGACTTCGCGTAGGTCGAGGTCAGTAAAATTTTTGGCTAATTCGGCCATCGCTTTTTCGCGTGCGTCCGTATCACGAAACTTGATCACAAGCCGGGTGTTTTCACGCTCCACGCCAGCGGATGGTATACGCAGTTCCCGTAGACTGCTGCGGATATCCGCGCTATAACGATCCACCGATTTCGACAATGCGCCCGCCATGTCCACTTGCAGCATGAAATGCACACCACCACGCAGATCCAGCCCAAGATACATCGGCAAGGCCCCAAAACGGCTCATCCACTGTGGCGAATTGGGCAGCAGATTGAGGGCAATAATAAAGTCCTTGCCAATTTCGGTTTCCAGCAAATCCCTGGCTTTCATCTGGGTATCGGTATCGGCAAAACGAATCTTGATCCCGCCCGGTTCGAGAAGGCTGCCATTGAATATGATTTGATGTGTACTCAGGATTTGCTCAATACGTTGCAACAGATCATTGTCAGGCGTAACCTCCGCGCGTAACGGCGAAACCTGGATCGCGGGAGACTCTCCAAAAAAATTGGGCAACGTATAGAGCAGCCCAAAAACAAGTGAAACGGCAATAATCAGGTATTTCCAGAGAGGATAACGATTCATGGTTACCAATATATTTACAGAAAAGACACCTGCCGGCTATTAGCCAGCAGGATCAAGTATTACAGCGGGAATATCCGCTATATTATTTTTTGTCGCCATCCTGTTGCGTGGATGTTTCACCGGCAGCGGCAGCGCTATCGGTTTCAGGCGGTTTATCCATTGCTTCTGTCTGATTTTCGGTTTCCCGGTCATTTTCCGAGACTTCTTTCTGCCGTGGCTCGCCAGCTTTTTGCTGTTTGCCCTGCTTCAAGGCGCGACTGCTTTTTCCGGTATCAATATTTTTGAGCGTACCTTTTGGCAGCAGCGTTTGTATTGAAGACTTGAGTACCGTTATTTCAAGGTTTGGAGCAAGCTCCATCGTAATATAGTGTTCACCAACACTGACTACCCGTCCGAGCTCTCCTCCGCTGATAATGATTTCATCTCCCTTTTGCAAGGCATCCCGCATTAATTTTTGTTCTTTGGCACGTTTGGTTTGTGGGCGGATCAGCAAAAAGTAAAAAATAACCAGAATACCGATCAACGGTAAAAAACTCATTAATGTCGGTTCTGACTGAGCAGCGCCAGCCGCCTGTGCGTAGGCTTCGGATATGAACATGGGTATACTCCTCGTAAAGTTAACCAGAAACAGGCCGTATTCTAACATGCGGCTTTCCGCAAAAAGCGATTTTGCCAGTCAGGCCAACAATCTGTTGGATCTGCATCGGAACAGGACTGTCCGCAATTACCCACAACAAGTTGCCTGCTGAGTTAAAATGGCGATTTTGCAGAGAATAGCCATTTTTGGAGTGACCATTAATCATGCAACATCTGGAAGAGATCAAAAACATATTGAGCAATGTGCTCAGCCTGGGTGACAGAACGCAGGCGTTCACGGAAGATTCGGTTTTGCTCGGGAATCTGCCAGAGCTGGATTCAATGGCAGTCATAAATGTCATTACTGCACTGGAAGACTACTACGATATTTCAGTGGATGATGACGAAATCAGCGCCCAAACCTTTGAAACGCTTGGCAGTCTGACACGCTTCGTCGAGCAGAAACTCGCTGGCTAGCCAGAGTATTCTCATGAGCCACCAGCCTGCCGATCCTTTTTTTCTGAATGCCCGGCCAGGAAAGCGTTTTTGCCTATATCACCCACCTGCAAAGCAGCCCTCCCAAGGCGACGCTATTCTCTATATCCACCCTTTTGCTGAAGAAATGAACAAATCCCGGCGTATGGCAGCGTTGCAATCACGGGCATTCGCCTCGGCGGGGTTGGGGGTGCTGCAAATCGATCTGTATGGCTGCGGAGACAGTGAGGGAGATTTCGCCGATGCCAACTGGGAAATATGGAAAAAAGATATTGCTTGCGCGAGGCAATGGCTGATAAAGCAGGGATTTGTTTCGATCCATTTATGGAGTTTGAGGCTAGGCGCATTACTGGCTCTGGATTATGCAAGAGACGCTGCGCAGGAGTTTTCTCAATTTATCCTGTGGCAGCCAGTCCTTGATGGGCAATCATTTATAACCCGGTTTTTGCGTTTGCAACTGGCCAATGAACTGGTCACCGACGATGGCGGCACAGCGAACGTCAAACAGCTGCGGGAAAAATTACATGCGGGGCATGCCTTGGAGATCGCGGGCTATACACTTTCACCAGCACTGGCGACGATGATTGATGATCTGAAAATCAAGCACCTGGCGATTAACGATCATGCAATTCACTGGTTTGAAATTGTGCCTCACGCCGGATGCGAACAGACACCTGCCGGCAAAGCAGTTATAACGGCATGGCAACGGGCTGGAGGCGATATTACGGTTACCTTGCTGCCCGGTTCGCCATTCTGGGCAACACAGGAAATCAGCGAATGTCCGGAATTGATTGCAAAAACGACTCGCATTTTCTCAGGTTCGGAATCATGAATTATCGGGAACAGGCGGTGCGTATTCGTTGCGGGCAGTGCTGGCTTTATGGCATCCTGAGCCTGCCGGACGCGCCATGCTCGCGTGGCGTACTGATTGCGGTTGGCGGGCCGCAATACCGTATCGGCAGTCATCGTCAGTTTGTATTACTCGCCCGCGAGCTGGCGCAACGGAATATTGCCTGCCTGCGCTTTGATTTTCGTGGCATGGGAGATAGTGAAGGAGACATGCGCAGCTTCGAGGAAGTGGATGAGGATATCGCCAGTGCAGTCAATTTCTTTTTAATGGAGTGTGCATTCCTGCGGGACGTGGTGATCTGGGGGCTGTGCGATGCTGCTTCTGCAGCACTGTTTTATGCGCATAAGGATACTCGTATCAGCGGGCTGGTATTGCTTAACCCATGGGTACGAACTGAGGAAGGGATCGCCAGAACGTATCTGCGTCACCACTATCTGACGCGGCCATTCGAAGCCGAATTCTGGAAAAAACTGATCAGCGGGCAGTTTGATGCAACAGCCTCAGTACGTTCGCTTTACACAACCATCAAGAGTCTGGCGCAAGCCAGAAATAGTGCGCCCATATCAGAAAACATTAACTTGCCGTGTGGCGAACAGCCGCTGCCTGATCGTATGCTTGATGGGTTGACGCACTTTCATGGAAAAGTTCTGGTCATCACCAGTGGGAAAGATATGACTGCACGTGAATTTCTTGATCTGACCGGTGCGTCAAGTGATTGGCAAGCTTCATTCAGAACCAGGCAAGTCAAATTTTCACATCTGGCAGCAGCCAATCATACATTTTCTACGCGCCAGTGGCGTGACCAGGTGGCAGAATTAACCGGAGACTGGCTACGGTCATGGTAAAAAAACGGGTATTGATGATTGCCTATCATTTTCCCCCATTGAGCGGCAGCAGCGGGATTCAGCGTACGCTGCGCTTCTCGCAATATTTGCCTGACCATGATTGGGAGCCGATTATCCTCAGCGCTCATCCTCGCGCCTATCAACAAACCGACAAAAGTCAGTTGATGGATATTTCAGACCAGGTGCGAGTGCAGCGTGCATTTGCACTGGATACAGCCCGACACTTATCCATTATGGGACGTTACCCGCGCATACTGGCTTTGCCAGATCGCTGGGTGAGCTGGTGGCTGGGAGCGATCCCTGCAGGGCTACGTCTGATCAGGCGGTATCGACCAGATATAATCTGGTCAACCTATCCCATTGCAACTGCCCATCTGATCGGGCTGACCCTGAGCCGCCTCACAGGTATCCCCTGGGTAGCCGATGTCAGGGATCCAATGGTGCAGCCGGATTACCCGCGTGATCCAGCCACTTATCGTGTTTATCAATGGATAGAACGCAATATGATGAGGTATTGCGCGGCGGCGGTATTTACCACGCCGGGCACGCTTCGGGATTACCAGGCAAGATTTGCAACCATCCCTGCCACACGATTTCAGTTAATCGAAAATGGTTATGATGAAACCACTTTTGCGGCACTGCCATCTTTGGCACGATCCTGCACAGGCAATTCCGGGAAAATTGTTTTATTGCACAGCGGTATCATTTACCCCTCCGAACGCGATCCAACCTGCCTGTTTGAAGCCATAGCCGCCTTGCTCAAGCAAGGAGAAATCCATTCGGGCAATTTGAGTATTATTCTGCGCGCATCGCATCATGAAACTCATCTACAGGCCATGATCGACCGTTACGGAATTGGGGGGATTATTTCTCTGGCACCGGCGATTCCCTACAAACAGGCGCTATCCGAAATGCTGGCAGTGGATGGACTGCTGCTGTTGCAAGCCGCCAACTGCAACAATCAGATTCCAGCCAAATTGTATGAATACCTGCGCGCACAAAGGCCAATACTGGCGCTGACCGACCCGGCAGGCGATACCGCACAAAAACTGAAAACCATGGGTATCGATACAATTACGCCACTGGATTCGACGAAAAAAATTCAGCAAACACTCAGCCATTTTCTGGCACTATTACGAAAAGGCCACGCACAAGTGGCATCCGCAGACAAAATATCGGCAAATTCCAGGGCATCAACGACCAAGGCGTTAGCCATGCTGCTGAATACCATTCAGTCATCCAGGAAATAGGCCGAAACTAAATTTTTCAGGAGCCGTTATGAGAAAATTGATTGGATACTTGCTGATACCTGCCGTCATAAGTGTACCGCCAGTTATATCAACCCCGGCAACGGCCGCCCGCCCCGGTGCCATGTATTGCGGCGAGCTTGCAGGCGCAAGTTACGGGCCATTTGATTATGTCAATCGTCATAGGTTGAAAGCAGAACTCAATATAGTGGAGATTGCTCACTTTACCTATGATGTAGAAAATCTGATTCGTGGTAACTCTAGCGAACACATCGGGGGCGATTTGAATTACACCCTTCACGCCTGGCCGAATCACCATCGCGCACTGGTTTCCCTGGCTAGATTATCGATCAGGGAAAAGTCCACCCGTTTGCCAGGGTTTAAATACCCGGTAGAGTGCTACTTCGACCGGGCGATACGTATGAATGCCACTGATACCAGGGTACGCTCCATCTACGGCGGCTACCTCTTGCAGAGGGGACGCAACAAGGAAGCAATCGAACAATTGGAAATTGCCGTCAACCTTGAACCCGATAATGCGACGGCGCTCTACAACCTTGGGTTGTTATATCTCAAGCAGAAGAAGTATGAGAAAGCCAATGAATATGCCCAGAAAGCGTATAAACTGGATTTTCCACTACCGGGACTTAAAAACAAACTGATCAGCGCCGGAAAATGGAAGATGTTGCCACGGTCAACAAGCGAAGCAGAATAATGGGCTGCAAGCCGATTCAAATTCTACTGCGGACGAACTTCTCAAGCTATATTCTCGATCCTTTACGTTAAATAGAACCCCTATTTTCCGACAGTCTCATAGAAAAAGCGCTCTTTATTTCGACCAGAGCGCTTTTTCTGTTCAGGTGTAAATTCAACTCACCGTCAATGCAGCAGCCTAGTTGCGCACATTGACCGTTCTGCTGGCAGTGTTGCCTTCCGCATCGCTCGCTTCCACTGTGACAGTGAACCATGTGCCACGTGGCGCACTATCCCAACTCCTCCAGCGATAACTCAATGCCGCCCCTGCCTGGGCAGCGACAATATCGCCATTGATGGACAGCGTCATTCTTTCAGCGGTATCGCTGGCATTGGCAAGAACTGTATGGTAGCGTTTCACTTTCATGCCGTCGGTAAGATTGAACTGAGTGATTTCCGGCAATACGGGATCAGCCACTGGATCGTCCGATGCGCTGGAATTTTTTACCGTTATAGTAACTGGTGTGGAACGACCCTGATTGCCCGCTGCGTCGAACGCATGAGCCGTTATCGTGTATTCATCATCATTCAGTTCTGTCGTGTCGAGCATGAAAGCAAACGGGGCTTCGGTGTCGGTAATTGCCAACTGGCCATTGACATGAAGCTCGATACGTACGACGGCTTTATTGTCGGAATAACTCACATCGACTGGCACGCTGCCTGATACCTGTCCGCCTGTTGGGGAAGCAATGCCGACCACTGGCGCGATATTATCCACACTGATTCTGACATGAGCGGCTTCCACCGCACGCGCGGCGTCGATACGGCCATGACCATAGTATTGATCAACGCCAGGCTCACCCAGGTCAATAGCAGTCGATTTGAGCAATCCATCAACATCTGTCGGCGTCAGATCAGGATTGGCCGATAACATCAAGGCAACTGTCGCAGCGGTAATCGGACTGGAGAAGGAAGTACCCGAAACATTGCCATATCCACCGCCACGCGTCGTCGTATAGATGCTGACACCGGGTGCGGCCACATCAACCAAAGGGCCATAAGTGGACCAGCTTGCGCGGACATCATTACTACCGGTGGCAGAGACAACGATCAGAGCATCGCTGGGTGGGGAATCCAACAGTGTGCCGGAATTACCGGCCGACATGACGACAATACCACCTTTGCTGCGCATGTAATTTGCAGCGGATTGTACGGTTAGGCTGTCAGCACCGCCGTAGCTGAGATTGGCAACTTGCGCGCCATTATCCGCTGCCCAGCGAATGGCCTGCGCCATCGTACTAAGATAGGCCATGCCATCAGGCCTGGCGATGCGAATGGGCATGATGCGTGCGTTCCAGGCAACACCGGCACTTCCCTGTCCATTGTTGGCAGCCGAAGCCGCTGTCCCGGCCACTTTGGTGCCATGCCCGTGAATATCAGAACTATCCGCATTGTTGTCGTGCATATTCCAACCAGGCACCATGTTAGCCGCTAGATCTGGATGGCTGTCATCCACGCCGGTATCGAGAATCGCAATGGTAATACCATCACCGGTTGCAATATCCCATGCGGCGGGCGCCGCTATCTTGGGCAGTGCCCAGCTTTTTCCAAAAGCCGGATCGGTTATGATTTGTTCTGGTTCGAGCAATCTGTCAAGCTCAACAGCCTTGAAACGCCGGTCTTTCCGGAGTTTTTCCATAAACTTGACCTCATCCACACCCTCTGGTAATTCGTAGACATGTGCATTGAGTTTTCCCAGTTTGCGTCTGGACTTGATGCCCTCCACTTTATCCAGGGACTGGACAGAAACGCCGGCACGCGGTACGACCAGCAGGCGCCCCTTTGCCCACTTTCTGGAATCAGGAGATGATTTGGAAATAATGGGTTTGTTGTTTTTTATTTTTTCGACATTCTTGGCGATACTCAAGACGGGAAATCCGGTCAGCACAATCAGCAAACCCGGAATGATCAAAGAGATGGTCAAAAAACGGTGTTTAAGAAACAAAAAAGACAGCATGATGCTCTTCTCCTGTAGTTGAATAGAAATACCGACTAAAGGTCAGCAAACACGCTTGAATGAAAAGCATGGAATACGGACTTCGGCAGCTCCGCTTTCTCGACGACTCGCCAAGACCGGAAGCTTTGCGCCCCCGCCTCACGACGGGTTAGCCTTTATCGGTAAGGATTACTGACGGCAGCGTAGGGGTAAACTTTAGCAACGATTGGCATACTTTTTATAGAAACCAAGCGGCCAATCTGGCGATGGATGATACTTTTTGTTCGCCAAATTTTGGCGTTCATATTTTATAGTTCATAATAAATACCTATTGTTAAAAACTATAAGGACATTTCCAAAAATCCATATTTCGTTACAATACGTCACCATTCACAAAAATATCTCATTACATATCAATATTTAGAAACGCCCATAAAAACTGGAATTTTATAAGCAAATACCATACAAAATGAGATGAAACAGCCCAATGACGGATACCAAAAAATACTGCATTGAAGTTAAAGTTAAAACAGTTTATCTGCCGGAACAATCGGATGCCAGAGCGGAACATTTTGTCTTTGCCTACACAATTACCATAGTCAATACCGGCAATATTGCGTCACAACTTATCAGCCGCCACTGGATCATCATGAATGGTGATGGGAGCGTGCACGAAGTACGAGGGTTGGGTGTTGTAGGGGAGCAGCCTTTTCTGAAACCCGGAGAAAGTTTTGAATACACCAGCGGCACCGCCATTTCTGCACCAGCGGGGTCGATGAAAGGCAGCTACCAGATGGTAGCGGAAGATGGTTTCTACTTTTCAGTGGAAATCCCTGAATTTACTCTGAGTGTGCCCAGGGTGCTGCATTGACAAAAGCAGCGCTTCCCAAGGGAACACTTTATCTGATACCTGCTCCGCTGGGTGAGGGCGTACTGACGCAGATTCTACCTCTGGGTGTGCAGCAGTGCCTGTCTGCCATCACACACTTTGTGGTTGAGCACCCGAAAACTGCGCGCCACTTTCTGAAACAGGTCACAGGATTGCCGCCGCTGGGATCCCTTGAGCTGATGGAGCTGAATGAACATACGTCGGCAGACATACTGCCGGAATTGCTCATCCCATTGCTGAATGGACAGGATGTCGGCTTGCTGTCGGATGCCGGTTGCCCGGCCGTCGCCGATCCGGGCGCGGCACTGGTACGGCTTGCACATCAACACGGGATCAAGGTGACGCCACTGGTTGGACCGACCTCTATCCTGCTGGCATTGATGGCTTCCGGCCTGAATGGACAGCGTTTTTGCTTTCATGGATACCTGCCGGTTCCACAGGATTTGCGTAACCGGAAAATTCTGGCGCTGGAAAAATGTTCCCGGCAAAAAGATGAAACACAGATTTTCATTGAAACGCCGTATCGTAATCTGCGCTTACTGGAGGCGCTTCTACAGCATTGCAATACGCAGACACAAATATGCGTCGCGTGCAACCTGACCCTGACGGATGAATATATATCCACCCGAACCATTGGCGATTGGCGTCATGGCAGCTTGCCCGATATTCATAAACAGCCCACTGTTTTTCTATTGCAGGGGTAGAAATGTCAAATATTATTTGGCGAGGTGTGAAATCCGCAGCATAAACATTGGACTGGCTGTCCTGTTGTTAATATTGACACTCATGTCGAACGTAGCACAGGCGCAGCCTGCATTGAGCACGTATCTGACCGTAAGCAGCAAAACAAAACTGACCCATGCCGCCTCCGTCATCAATACCGGCGGCATACGACATCAGCTTTATGGACGTTATAGCCGGGTAGCTCCGTTCTATCCGATCAACCCCTTTTATTTTGATTGTTTTTTGTTTTCCAATTGTGTCTTTTTTTCACCTTATCAACCGCAGGTGAAACGTAAACGAAAATTGCCATCCCCGGCAAAAGTTTATGGTAAACAGCGTCAGCCGGATGCTGCAATGGAAGCATGGCGAGCCAGCCTGAGACCAGCACCAGAGCCCTTTCGCACGGATGAGAAATTGATTCAGCCTCAGTTTCGCGATCACAGTCTGATCCGGCCGGAATTTGAGCAAGCTGGCAAACTGCTGCCACCCTCCCGGTAAAATAATCCTGGATTTCCCTTGAAGCAGGCTCTGCTTACAGCGCTACGTGAGCATAGCCTGTATTACAAATCACACTTCGGTAACCCCTGACGGAACCACGCTTATCGTTCTTTATCTGTTGCAGCCTGCTTATAACCACAAAGTAGATAAGCGTGCGATTTCGCCCAGTGGCTGCAACCGATTCATCATACCTACCAATCCGGATATCCGGATTAATGGGCAAAATCCTTGCTTGTTTCCGTGATCGATTGCCGGTGATCCGCTGGATAATCCTGCCACACCAACAGGAGTCCGATATGGCAGAAGACAGCGATCTGGAAAAAACCGAACCGGCGTCCCCCAAACGGCTGGAAAAAGCACGCGAGGAAGGCCAAGTTGCGCGTTCACAGGAACTGACCACCTTTACGGTGCTGATGGCTGCTGCGGGAAGCCTGTGGTTTATTGGCTCAACCATCATACAGAAACTGATTGCCATGTTAGGTGGTGGACTGCAGCTGGAGCGCGAACTGGCTCATGATCAGGCATTGCTAATGCCTCGTTTTTTACAAGTGGCGCTGGAAGGGCTGCTGGCAATTGCGCCGCTATTTGCCTGGCTGGCAATCGTAGCGCTGGTTGCACCGATGCTATTAAGCGGATGGCTGTTCAGCTCCAAGGCATTGGTGCCGGATATCAAACGTCTCAATCCCGTCAAATGGTTCAAGCGGATATTTTCAGTAGATGGTTTGATTGAATTGCTCAAGGCAGTCGCCAAGGCGTTGGTGATTGGCGGTGTGGCGGCGATGGTAATGTGGCAGTTCAAGGAGCAAACAATCGATCAGGTCAGCATGCCATTAAATCTGGGGCTCGCCAGCATGGGCGAACTGATGGTGCTGGCATTCACGCTGATTGTCGCGGCAATGCTCCTGATCGTGCTGATCGATGTGCCCTACCAGTTATGGAATCATGCGCGAGAGCTAAAGATGTCAAAAGAGGAGCTGCGCAAGGAGTCCAAGGAAGACGAGGGAGATCCACAAGTCAAAGCGCGTATTCGTGGCTTGCAGCGGGAAGCAGCACGCCGTCGCATGATGGCAGAGCTGCCCAAGGCAGATGTGGTGGTCACCAACCCGACCCATTATGCGGTAGCGCTCAAATATCAGGATCGTTCGATGCAGGCGCCAAAGGTAATCGCAAAAGGCGTACATCTGCTGGCGGCCCGCATCCGCGATGTCGCAACAGAGCATCATATTCCGGTACTGGAAGTGCCGCCACTGGCGCGGGCGCTCTATCACCATGTGGAACTGGAGGCCGAGATACCCGAGAAACTCTATACGGCAGTAGCGCATGTGCTGGCTTATGTATTTCAGTTACGGCGCTATCAGACTTATGGCGGCACACCCCCACCAGAATTACCGGAAATCATAGTACCCGATGAGCTGGATCAGCCTGCCTGAAAACACATTGAATATTCGAGTCTATCAACCCAATTAATTTTAAACATGCAATGAATCAATCCCTGTCACTGACAACCTTGCTGCAAGGCAGCCAGCTTCAAAGCCTGGCGGGACCCCTTTTGATCATCATGATTCTGGCAATGATGGTGTTGCCATTGCCGCCATTCGTGCTGGATGTACTGTTTACCTTCAACATCGCGCTGGCGATCATTGTATTGCTGGTCAGTCTGTATTCGCGCCATGCACTCGATTTTTCGGTTTTCCCAACAATTTTATTGATTACGACCTTGCTGCGTTTATCGCTCAACGTGGCTTCAACACGCGTGGTGCTGTTGAATGGGCATACCGGTCCGGATGCCGCTGGCAAGGTGATCGAGGCATTTGGTCATTTTCTGGTGGGCGGCAATTATGCGGTGGGGCTGGTGGTGTTCATCATTTTGGTGGTTATCAATTTTGTGGTCATCACCAAGGGCGCCGGGCGTATTGCTGAGGTCAGCGCACGCTTTACACTGGATGCGATGCCAGGCAAGCAGATGGCGATTGATGCTGATCTCAACGCAGGACTGATTGGCGAGGAGGATGCCCGCAAGCGGCGTGAACGTATCTCCCAGGAAGCCGATTTCTTCGGATCGATGGATGGCGCGAGCAAGTTTGTGCGTGGCGATGCGGTAGCTGGCATTCTGATCATGCTGATTACCATCATTGGTGGGCTGGTAGTCGGAGTCGTGCAACATGATCTGGCACTGGCTGATGCTGCCAAGAACTACACGCTGCTGACGATTGGCGATGGTCTGGTGGGGCAGATCCCGGCACTGATCATTTCAACCGCTGCTGGCCTGGTGGTGAGCCGCGTCAGTACCGATGAAGATCTCGGTCAGCAGGTTATCGGCCAGCTGTTTTCGCGCCCACAGGTACTGTGGGTAACCGCAGGCATCATCGGTGGGCTTGGTCTGGTGCCGGGAATGCCGAATCTGGTGTTCTTGTTACTGGCAGGCATAATCGGCTCGATTGCCTATTTGCGGGCGCGCCAGCCCGCACAGACTGAAACCACATCCGGTACCAGCGAAATAGAAGCGGTTGCGATCGAATCGCAGGACGCCAGCTGGAATGACGTCACTCAGGTGGATACGCTGGGACTGGAAGTCGGCTACCGCCTGATTCCGCTGGTGGACAAGGCGCAGCAGGGAGATTTGCTGCGACGCATTAACAGCATCCGCAAAAAATTTGCTCAGGAAATCGGGTATCTTCCGCCGGTGGTACATATCCGTGACAATCTGGAACTGCGTCCCAATGCGTACCGTATCACGATGAAAGGATCGGTCATCGGCCAGGGAGAAGCTCATAGTGGCATGTATCTGGCGATCAATCCCGGTCAGGTAACGATGGCGCTGCCAGGCAATGTTACCGAAGACCCAGCCTTCGGTCTACCCGCAGTGTGGATTGACGCCGGGCAACGCGAACAGGCTCAAGTCAGCGGCTACACTGTGGTCGATACCAGCACGGTGGTGACAACGCATCTCAATCACTTGCTGCGCAATCATGCTGCCGAATTGCTCGGGCGGGAAGAATTACAGAAACTGCTCGATCATCTCAACAAGGAAGTGCCAAAACTAACCGACGACCTGATACCGAAACTACTGCCGCTGGCAAGCGTACAGAAAGTGCTGCAATCCCTGCTGGAGGAAGGCGTGCATATCCGCGATATGCGCACCATTATCGATACTTTGACTGAACACGCCGGACGCACCCAGGAAGTTACCGAATTGATGGCGCAGGTCAGGCTGGCGCTGGGACGTTCGATAGTCGAGCAATGTTTCCCGTCTGGCGCTGAATTACAGGTAATGCGCCTGCACCCGGAGCTTGAGAATATTCTGACCCAGGTCGTGCAATCCCATCCCATGGCGGATGGCGGTATCGAGCCTGGTCTGGCTGATTCGCTGATACGCGACACTGGCAGCGAGATCAAGCGTCTGGAAAACCTGGGATTGCCAGCAGTATTGGTGGTTTCCGACGCCATTCGCTTGCTGCTGGTGCGTTTTTTGCGCCGTTCCCTACCGCAGTTGCGTGTACTGGCACATTCTGAAATACCTGATAGCAGAACAATCAAATTCGTTTCCATCGTTGGAGGTAACAAAAAATGAAAGTAAAAAGATTCCTGGCGGCAACTTCGCGCGAAGCCTTGCGTAGAGTCAAGGAAGAACTGGGCGCCGACGCGGTGATTTTATCCAATAAAACGGTACCAGGCGGTATCGAAATCATGGCATTGGCTGGTGATGAGATCGCAAGCCTTGCGGATAAATCCAGGCAAGCGGACGTGTCCGCAGCCAGCAGGCAGCCGGCAGCACTATATACTCCGACGCCCACAACTGCGACACCTGAGAAAATGCGAACCAAAGAAATTCCGCCGCAGGAAGATAATATTCCTGACAGTGTACCAACACAGAAAGTCACGACAATGACGGAAACGCCAAAACCGGACAGCGCCCCTGATATACGGATAAATCTCAGAACACCAGACCTGCCTGGAGTGGATAGTGTCAGCAAGAACATCATTCAGGAAATCCAGGCGATGCGGCAATTGATGGAAGATCAACTGGCAAGCGTAGGATGGGGTCAGTTTTCACAGGCACATCCCGATAGCATGAAAGTGTTGCGTGCCATGTTAAACGCCGGGTTTAGCCCGTTACTGGCAAGACACCTGCTTGATAAATTGCAGCTTGATGCCGGTTTTGAACAGGGACTGAAAAAAACCATCGCGCTATTGACGCTGAATGTGCGCACAGTGGGCAGCGATGAAATGATTGAACAGGGCGGCGTTTATACGCTGATCGGCCCTACCGGTGTCGGCAAGACCACAACCACAGCAAAACTGGCAGCACGCGCTGTCATCCGGCACGGCGCAGATAAAGTGGCGTTACTGACGACGGATAGCTATCGTATTGGTGGACACGAGCAGCTGCGTATCTACGGAAAATTGCTGGGGGTACCGGTGCGCAGCATCAAGGATATTGATGATTTGCAGCTGATGTTGCATGAGTTGCGTGGCAAGCATATGGTACTGATTGATACCGTTGGCATGAGTCAGCGTGATCAAATGCTGGCGGAGCAGATCGCGATGATGAGTGAATGCGGGACAGCCATCAAACATCTGCTGCTATTGAACGCGACCAGTAATGGCGGCACACTGGACGAAGTCATTTCCGCCTACCAGCAACACGGCATCCATGGCTGCATCATTACCAAAGTGGATGAAGCCGCTGGTCTGGGCATCGTGCTGGATGCGGTCATTCGCCACAAACTGAAGCTGCATTATGTGACTAACGGCCAAAAGGTTCCAGAAGATTTGCATGCGGCGAATTCTCGCTATTTGCTGCATCGCGTCTTCAAACCCCTATCGGAAGATTCCCCGTTTACCCTGCAAGATACTGAATTTGCCTTGACGATGGCCGGACATGCCACCAGCCGACCAGACAGGACTCACCAGGCTCCGATCGAGGTCACTCATGATTAACGCCCAAGCCGATCAAGCGTCCGGCCTGCGGCAACTGACAGCACTTGGTGCCGCACGGGGTGTGCGTGTGTTCGCGGTCATTGGCGGCAGAACCTGTGTCGGCAAAACCAGTACCGTGATCAACCTGGCAGTGGCATTGACCAGAACTGGCAAGCGTGTATTGGTTCTGGATGAAAATCCCCGCCACAATGATGTCAATGCCAATTTAGGTCTCAAGGCGCGCTATGACCTGCAACACGTCATCAACCGCGACAAATTACTGGAAGAAGTCATTACCCACGGCCCAGGAGGAATTCAGGTGCTGACAGCCATGCGCGGCATTCACTCACTGGCAAAGCTGATGCCACACGATCAGGACTGGTTGATCAACTGCTTCGGCGAGATTTCGCAAGCGGTTGATGTTGTTCTGATTGATACGGCCATCGGCACCGCAAGTCGCGTGGTCGCGCTCAGCCTGGCTTCTCAGCAAGCGCTGATTGTACTGTCAGGTTCCAGTCAATCCATCACGGATGCCTACGCATTGATCAAACTGATCAGCAAGGAATACGCGCGACGAGATTTTCTGGTGCTGGTCAACAAGGTCGCTTCGACAGCAGTCGGGCAAGCCATTTTTGATAACGTAGCGGCAGTAGCACATAAACATTTGTCCGTCAGGCTGAAACTGCTGGGGTGTATTCCATTTGATGACAAATTACAGCGTGCTTCCCATCTCTGTCAGTCGGTTGTCGATATTTTTCCGGACTCGGCATCGGCAACCGGTTATCGCCATTTGGTGGATGGTTTGCTGCGTAGCACCTATCCCGGCAACCAGGATGATGGCATGGAAAACTTCATGCAGCGTCTGATCAGAACCAGTCATCTCGATAAAGTGGATTTCACCGTATGAGCGAGCTTATGTATACCGAAACGGGCACAATTGATAAAGATCAGTTCATTACCGAATACACGCCTCTGGTCAGGCGTATTGCCTATCACATGATGGCCAAGCTGCCTGCCAGTGTCCAGGTCGATGATCTGATTCAGGCCGGAATGATCGGTTTACTGGATGCGATTGGTCGTTATGAGGGTTCCTATGGCCGACAGTTCGAAAGCTATGCCGCCCAGCGGATTCGCGGTTCGATTCTGGATGAATTGCGCGAAGCAGACTGGCTGCCGCGCAGTCTGCGCAAAAAGATGCGTCAGATCGAAGCTGCGATGCGCAAGTTGGAACAGCAGCTGGGTCATCCACCCAACGAGCAGGAATTGTCGCAAGAGCTGAATATGTCACTGGAGAATTATCAGGAAGCGCTACAGGATGCACGTGGTGGGCAATTGATTTATTATGAGGATTTTCAGGAAGAAAATGAAGATCATTTTCTGGATCGTCTATGCGGCACACAGGATAATCAGCCACTCGATCAGTTGCTGGAAAAGAATTTGCGCGAAATGCTGATCGACGCCATCGATAAACTGCCACCCAGAGAAAAACTGGTGATGGGGATGCATTATGAAGAGGAGATGAATCTGCGCGAGATTGGTGAAGTACTGGGCGTCAGTGAGTCACGCGTATGCCAGTTGCATACTCAGGCAATTGCACGTTTACGAACCCGCCTGAGATCCAAGTAGCAAAACAAAAAATTTTTTTACTGCAACAATTGCGTATAACTTGATAGAATGCGGTTAGTCCATGCTGATCAGGACTGGCGATGACTGACGTTTTCGCCCACCGATATAGTCGGTATAAGTTTTTCTTCACAAGCAGGCTTGTGATTGAAGCCAGTGGCAGGGATTCAACCAATAGGCATGATAGTTTCAGGTTATTGGCGGTACTTAAAAAACAATTTGAGAGGAGTGCAAATGAGCAAAATAATCGTAGCAGCTTTTGTTTCAGTCTTTTTGCTGGGTTCGACCGCAACTATTGCAAGCGGAAACACAGAGTCATCCCTGGCGCCAATTGCAGCCAAGGATATATTGAATTACTTGTCCTGCAAGGATAAAGAACCAACCGATATCGTTAAAAGCCGGACAGATGTCGAGAATGGAAAAATTGTCAGAGTCAAATGTGCAGATGTTGTCGCCATTGTTGAAAAAGCGCGCAAAGAATCAGGTGACGCTTGGCAAGGCGGTTATTGATTAAAACAATATTATCGTCAGAAAAGGCCTGCTTAGCGGGCCTTTTCTGTATCTGCGAATCCACTTCACATTCCTGACGAAGGTCATCATGTCGCCGTTGTCATTTTCAGTCAGTCAGTTACTGGCAAAATACCGCATGATTTCATTCAAAACGCCATGCGTTCCATCAAATAACACAAGCAATCCTGCCGGATCACGCGGCTGTCACAGGTCAACATCGCCGGCATCAATGGGTGTCTGGTAACCAGTTGCTTGTCGCGCAGTGCAAAGTAACGCTCCGTCACATCGACGCCTTCGCCGTTGGTTGCTGCAAGACCGATTATGCCACGACCATTGACCGACCCCAGAACTGTGCCAGGCATGAGTTCGTGGAAATTCAACCTATCCAAGTCGGGTGAAAAATTGAGCGTATGATTGTCCAGGCCGAACCCAAACGTGGCTTGATCACTGATCTTGACAGTAGCGACGGTATGAAATAAATCCATATCATGTTTGGGAAACGGGTGCGACGGAAATGCGTGTAAATGCAGGCAGGATTCGAGAAATTGCAATGCGTGGCCGGTACTGCCCGGGCTGCCGGGTTTGCCACATTCGAACGCGACTGCCGGACAGCGTGTGGAAAAAGCAGTCGTTTGCGTGCCGAGAGGTTGCTGGAAATAAACCACAGTACGGCTGAACAGCGTGGCGAGGTAAAAAAAAGGATCATCCAGCCAGGTGAGGCAGGCGTAATGCGGATTGGTGCCGGTATTGTTATGAATATCGACACTGGCGAACAGTTTGTATTGGCTCATTACCTCGACAACTTCTCGCATCAGCTTGCTCTCCGCGCTGTCAACATCTTTTGAGCCAGGCCATACGCGATTGTAATCCGGCTGATCATCGAAACGCCGCAACCGCAGCCGTGCAGCCGCGACATTGCCGATAAATATTGACAAGCCGCGCGGCAGTCTGTGACGACTACCTGATGCGATATATTTCGCAAGCAGCGCCCTGATTGCCAACCAGCCGGTATCTTCGTTTCCATGCAGCAGGGTTGAAACAAACAGGCGGTCACCGGTACTGTTGCCGTCGAGATGGATCAGCGTCGGCCCGCCAAGCAGGTCGTAGAGCTGGTCGCTGCCGGCAGAAAGCAAAGCCTCCGGCACTTCATGCAGAACACGTAATTTTAGCTGCATGGATTCCACGTATGCACGGGTTGACCGCGCAACTGATGACGAAGATAACTGGCGGTCAATTGCTGATAGTCTCCATGATGATAGGCAAGATTGGCATGCTGCCAGCTGGCGCCGGTCTGGCGGGATTGAATACGCGCATCGATGACGTCCAGGTAACGTGATCGGGAATGCTGGTCTATCCCCAACATGGTCAAACCTTGTGCCGCCAATGGTAACAAATGATCCAGAATCAATGCGCCTGCCGTAACCGACCTCGCCTGTGGCCATTGAAAAATGGCATCCAGCCCGTGTCTGGCGGCATGATAAAAATTGTCACGAATCGCAGTAAATGGCAGATCAGTTTCCGGTGGATGCGGCTGCTCCGCCAAATAATGTACCGCGCCATAATAAAAAGCCGCATTGGCGATCTGGTCGATGATGCTCGGGCCGGCCGCCATGACGCGTTGTTCGATGCGCACATGGGGCCTACCTGTCTGGTCGAGGCCGATCAATGGCCGCACCCAGCGCCAGATGGTGCCGTTGTGAAGTCGTAAATGCTCGAAATGCATAGGAGATGAATCAAATTTCACTGGTAACAGAATTTCATAGTCAGCAATGTTTTCTTCGAAGCATTCCACAATACTCTCTTGCAGATAGCCAGAGCCAAAGGTCACGCGCTTTGCCATCCGCTCCCCCAGATTAACCGATTGCTCGAACAGCGGAATGCGGGTTTCTTCCCACAAATCATGCTGAAAAAGATAAGGTGCGTTGGCCGTGGCGGCGACCAGCGGCCCACATAGCATCAGTGAGGCATTATAGTAGCGCGCTGCTTTTTCTGCAGGAATCTGTAAATGCACCTGAAAAGAGGTAGCGGCTGCTTCCAGCATGACATCAGAATGAGACAGTGACAGTTGGTCCCTGCCACGAATATCAACGGTGATCGGTTTGCCATGCCGGCGTTTGATTACTTCAGCATTAAGCACATGGTAACGATTGAGCGGTGACATATTCGCCAGGCATAAATCCTGCTCACGCACGGTTGGCAGGATGCCGATCATGATCAGCTCGCTACCGATATCCCGCGCTTTCAGCCTACATTGCCGCCATGTCCCTGCAAGCTCATGTTCCATTCGCATCAGGGCATTCCCTTGCAAGGCCAGTGGCGTGCCATTCAGTTCAATATTGAAGCGCGATAACTCCGGCACAACCAATGGATGGTTAAGATGCGCCAGGTAGGTTTCATTATTGGCAACAGGAAAAAGATGGCGATCGAGCAGCCATGCTTCCAACTCAAACCCGGCAACGAAGCCGGATGCGGAAAACTGCCCCGATGCCAGTGTGTCTCGCAGCAATGTCGTCTCCGTTGACAGGCACTGCTTGAACCGTGCCCGCGCTGCGGAACTGAAGTGATCGACTGAAATTTCTTGTCCCATGATGCGCCCTCCAAACGGGAAACATGCTGTTTATCAGCATAACATGTAATCTTTTGTAGAAAACCCGTACCGATGAATGCGTTGTGTCATAACGATATTCACAAGATGTGGCATACTTCGCGCTTGATTGATTTCTAAGAGAAATATTCGTGACCGCATACGAATTTATGATTGGCCTGCGTTATACACGCGCCAAGCGCCGCAATCATTTCATTTCCTTCATCTCGCTGATCTCGTTGCTGGGGATTACGCTGGGAATGACGGCGCTGATCACCGTCATGTCGGTGATGAATGGTTTTCACAAGGAAGTGCGCGCGCGCATTCTGGGAGTGGCTTCGCATGTGCAGATTAGCAGTTTCCAGGGCAGCATGACGGATTGGCAGGATATTGCGGCAGTGGCCATGAAGCAGCCACAAGTTGCTGCAGCCGCTCCCTATGTCGATGCGCAGGGAATGCTTTCCTATCAGCAAACTGTGCGCGGCGTTAGTGTCCGTGGCATTTTGCCGGATACCGAAAACAAGGTAGCGGATTTTGCCAACAGGATGGTGATGGGCGAGCTCAGTCAATTACAGGCGGGCACATTTGGCATGGTGATCGGCCTGGAACTGGCTCGCAGCCTCGGCGCCTACCCTGGTGATAAAATCACGCTGATCTCCCCGCAGGGACAGGTAACGCCAGCCGGTATTCTGCCGCGCATGAAGCAGTTTACGGTGGTGGGCGTATTTGAAGCAGGACATTTTGAATATGACTCCGGCCTGGCATTGATTCACCTGGCCGATGCACAAAAGCTGTATCGCATGGCGCCAAACGCAGTTTCCGGCGTTCGGCTAAAATTGCATGACCTGTTCCAGGCGCCACAGGTAGTGCGTGACTTGGTGAATCAGCTGACAGCAGACTTTTACCTGACCGACTGGACGCAGCAACACGCCAATTATTTCCGGGCAATTCAGATTGAAAAGCGCATGTTATCGCTGATTCTTGCGTTAATTATTGCGGTGGCGGCGTTTAATATCGTTTCAACCCTGGTGATGGCAGTGACGGACAAGCAATCGGATATTGCGATTCTGCGCACGCTGGGGGCAAGTCCCGGCAGCATCATGAAGATTTTTATCGTGCAGGGCACAATGATTGGTTTGCTGGGCACAATACTCGGCTTGCTGGGTGGAATTTTACTGGCGGTTAACGTCGGTGATCTGGTGGCGTGGATCGAGGGGCTATTTAACATCCAGTTTTTGTCGCAGGAAGTATATTACATCAGCAAAATTCCTTCCGAGCCGCAGCTGACGGATATCGTTACAGTTGCACTCGTCTCGTTCGTGTTGACGCTGCTGGCAACGCTCTATCCAAGCTATCGCGCATCCAAAGTGAATCCAGCCGAGGCGCTACGCTATGAGTAAAACCGTCATCGCCTGTCGCAATTTGCACAAAAGTTATTTTCAGGGCAAACATGAAGTGCCGGTACTGCACGGCGTCAATCTGCAGCTGCATGAGGGCGAACTGGTTGCAATTGTTGGTGCCTCCGGTTCAGGAAAAAGCACCCTGCTGCATCTGCTCGGTGGGCTGGACAACCCAACCCAGGGCGAAATACTGCTGCAGGATCAGGATCTGGCCAAGGTCAGCGAGCAGCAGCGCGGACGTTTACGTAACCAGTTTCTCGGTTTTGTTTATCAGTTTCATCATTTGCTGGCAGAATTTACCGCACAGGAAAATGTGGCGATGCCGCTACTGATCCGACGTGTCGACAAAAAGACCGCAATGGAACAAGCAGCGCAAATGTTGTGCAACGTTGGTCTTGAGCATCGCCTGACCCATACTCCGGGCGAATTGTCCGGAGGCGAACGTCAACGTGCCGCAGTCGCGCGCGCATTGGTGACGTTGCCAGCCTGTGTGCTGGCGGATGAACCAACCGGCAATCTTGACCGACATACTGCGGAGGGTGTGTTCGATCTGATGTTGCGTCTGAATCGCAAGGTGAATGCCGGCATGATCATCGTAACCCATGATATCCAGCTTGCCAGTCGGGCAGATCGAGTGTTGCAGCTGGTGGATGGCGTGTTGACTGACGGACACACCTGAATTCGAGATCTCAGGAACCGGATACAAAAATCGGCAAAGTCGATGACAGATATTGTAATTGCCGAAACCGGTTTACTCAAATCTTTGGTTTCCTGATTCAACTTGAATTCCAGACTATAAAACCTTCCAACTTCAGCAGACCATTACAGTACAATCACTTATTTTCGAGGATAGCGCGTGTTGTGCCGCGTGCTTGACAATATTAGCATCGGCTACTCTTGTATCTATCCCGGTAACCATTAAAAATAAAGGAAATCGTAGCATGGTTGATCATTCTGTTCTGATTATCGGTAGCGGGCTGGCCGGTTATGCGGTTGCACGTGAACTTAGAAAACTGAATGACGCAATACAAATTACAATGTTATCAGCCGATCACGGTGGTTTTTATTCAAAACCCATGCTATCCAATGCGTTGACAACCGGCAAAACGCCCGATTCGATTCTGAGCGCAGACGCAGCTCAGATGTCAGCGCAGTTAAAGATTGTTATCCGCCCGCATACACGGGTGGAATCAATTGACCCTGATGGGAAGAGCGTTTTGCTTGAAAACGGTGAACGGCTGACTTTCCAGCGGCTGGTATTGGCTTTGGGCGCGGATCCCATTCGTTTGCCACTTGCCGGAGAAGGGGCGCAAATGGTATTGTCAGTCAATGATCTTGATGATTACCGTCATTTTCGTGAATCGCTGTCAGAAAAAAAACGTATCGCTATTTTGGGTGCGGGCCTGATTGGCTGTGAATTTGCCAATGACCTCGCTGCACAGGGTTATCAGGTGACAGTCTTTGATTTGAGTCCCCAGCCGTTGGGACGGCTGCTACCTCCGCAAGCTGGTCAGTTTCTTCGTGACAAATTAGCTGCGGTCGGTGTCGATTTCAGATTTAATAGCAGTATCAGCAGAATCGACAGAGATGGTGCGCAATATCGGCTGTTTTCCGGAGAAGATGAATTCACTGAAGCAGAACTTGTTTTGTCTGCTATTGGTCTGAGATCCCGTACCGCACTAGCAGATGTCGCCGGTATTGCCATTGGTCGCGGCATCAAGGTAAATCGTTATCTGCAAACCAATTTTCAGGATATTTATGCGCTGGGTGATTGCGCGGAAGTAGATGGAAAAGTATTACCTTTTGTTATGCCAATCACGCATGCAGGACGCGCCCTGGCCGCGACACTTGCCGGCACACCAACTGTGTTGCGTTATCCGGCGATGCCGGTGCTGGTTAAAACGCCTGCTTGTCCAACGATCGTGTCGCCGCCCGATCCTGCAGCTGATGGAGAATGGGAGATTGAGGCCAGAGAGAATGGCGTAAAGGCATTGTATCGATCAAAAACAGGTGATTTGCTCGGTTTTGCCTTGCTGGGAGCAGCGACCGCCGAGCGGAGCGCACTAACAACCCAATTGCCACCAATTCTGCCATAATTGGTCATCTTCTTTGGCAATAAACTGTGCGGTTTCAATAAAAGACGTCTCTAAAAATGCAAAGCTTCAAACAAGAGGAGGCGAGAACAAAAAATATTGACACAGCATATGATTGGTATTTAAGGAAATATAGGTTTTTAGAATATGCTTTATTTAATTTATGCCGAGGATGTTGCTGACAGCCTGCCATTGCGATTGACCAACCGGCCTGCGCATCTGGCGCGTCTGCGCTATCTGCAGGAAGAAGGGCGACTGATTTTGGCGGGACCATGCCCGATAATCGACAGCGAGACACCCGGAGATGCCGGGTTCTCTGGTAGTATTATTGTTGCTGAATTCCCGTCTCTGGACGCCGCCCGTGATTGGGCAGATCAGGATCCCTATGTATTGGCCGGTGTTTATGCGAACGTTAGCGTCAAGCCCTTCAAAAAGGTTTTGCCAGACTGATGACCTGGCTGGCGGGGAACTGCGATCTACTCCGACTGTCCAGAGTTTGATGACTGTTTGTTGATTGCCGTATGTACCGTTTCTGTGTATTCATTTAATTTGATTCATTTAAAAAGAGAAGGAATTTTATGCGTTTAACTAAATTAGTATCTTATATGCTTGTTATGGCAATGGCAGTGGCTACTACGGTGCATGCCCAAAGCAGTGGAACAGTTGCCAAGGTAAATGGCGTCGCCATCCCACAAGCACGCCTTGATCTGATGATTAAAGCCGCAACGGCGCAGGGTCAACCTGATTCGGATGAAATGAGAAACGCATTACGGGAAAATCTGATTGCCGAGGAAATCCTGGCTCAGGAAGCAATCAAAAAAGGCCTGGATCGTGACCCTGACGTGAAGACCCAGATTGACTTGGCGCGCCAGGCAGTACTGATTCGGGCATATCAGGCAGATTATATTCGCAGCAACCAGATTAGTGAGGCAGAGCTTCGCAAGGAATATGAAACTGTCAAAGCACAAATGGGTGACCAGGAATATAACGCGCGACATATTCTGGTGGAAACAGAAAAAGAAGCAAAAGATATTATCTCTCAAATTCGGAAAAAAGCTTCTTTTGCAACACTTGCCAAGAATCACTCAATTGATAACGGTAGCAAGGAAAAAGGTGGTGAGTTGGGATGGAGCTCGTCAGCCGTCTATGTAAAGCCATTTGCCGATGCACTGACAAATCTGAAAAAAGGACAGATGACGCAACAGCCGATTCAAACATCTTTTGGGTGGCATGTGATTCATTTGGATGATGTGAGAAAAGCAACACCACCGACGTTCGAGGAAGTCAGACAAAATATGGAGCAAAGAATATTGCAACGAAATTTTGCCGCAACCGTGGAGTCCTTACGTAAGTCTGCGAAAGTTCAATAGAATTTCTTATGGGCGTCTCTAAAAATTTAGAGTTTCAAACAAGACGGGGCAGGAACAAAAAACATTGACGCAGCATATTATTGATATGCAAGGAGATATTTTTTGTGAATGATGACGTATTGTAAAATGAATTTTTAGAGATGTCCTTATAATACCGTTTGTTCTCAGTCGTTGGCAGCGCACTCTTCAAGATATAACACAACGTGGCACTCTCGGAGAGATCGCCGCCAGCAGTTCATAACTGATGGTTTGTGCCGGAGTGGCAATCATCTCCACCGGCAATCCTTTCCCCCAAAGAGTCACCGCACTGCCAATGTTCGCATTATCAAGCCCTTGCAAGTCAATGCTGAGCATATCCATTGAAACTCTTCCGACAATCCGTGTGCGCTGGCCATCTACCAGCACTGGTGTACCGGTAGGCGCGTGACGTGGGTAGCCGTCGGCATAGCCAGCGGCTACGATACCAATCCGCATAGAGTCACTTGCGATGAACTGCGCGCCGTAACCTATCCTATCCCCTGGGTTAAGGTTTTGTATGGCGATGATCTGGCTGGTTAATGTCATGGCCGGTTGCAATCCAAGTTCCGCGCCGGTTTTCTCTGGTAGTGGAGACACTCCGTAAAGCAGCAGACCCGGACGCACCCAGTCCGCATGGGTTTGTGGATAACGCAAGATGGCAGCGGAATTTGCAAGAGAACAAGGCAGATCGCCACCACATTCGGCCCGAAGTGATGCAAATTCCTTTAGCTGCTGCATAATCAGATGCTGTTCCGCTATCTCGTCCGCACAGGCAAAATGTGTCATCAGAGTGATGTTGCCGATGAATTTCCGCTGCTTCAGTGCATGTAGCGCTGAATATCCTGAATGTGGCTTAAAACCGAGACGGTTCATGCCTGTATTGATTTTCAAAAAAACATCCAGTTTGTTGCTCCCCTTGTAGGCAGAGAGCATGGATAGTTGTTCATGATGATGAATAATCGTACTCAAACGCCGCTGACTGATGACATCAAGCTCATTGGTCGAGAAAAACCCTTCCAGCAAAATAATGGGTTGATGAAATCCGGCGTCCCTTAACTGCACGGCAGCTTCCAATTCGAGCACAGCAAAGGCATCAGCTGCGCTGAGCGCGCGCGCAGTGTGCAATAAACCGTGCCCGTATGCATCCGCTTTAATGACGGCGATCGTGCTTGCATGTCCAACCTTTTGCCGAATAACAGCAAGATTATGCTGCAACGCAGCAGTGTCGATGATGGTGCGTATCGGGCGGAACATTCGGTCAGATGGAAAGCGAAAATTTGTCCACAATGCAGAGAAAAGCCAAGATATCGATCCTGGTGAGATATTCTGGAGGATGCCTCTGAAAATTTAAAGTGTCAAACAAAACGAGGCACGAGAAAAATCAATGCCTCAAATTAACCGATTCTTTTTCGGATGAGGTCTTGTCAAGCGGCTGAGGATCAAGGACAGCGACAGTCAACACGTCATCTATCAGATATTTTCTGGCAACTTCCCTGACCTGTTCAGCTTCGACTGCTTTTAATCTTTCCAAAATAATTGCTTCATCCCGGTGTGATAGCCCGGAGCTTTCCAGGCGGCCAATCTGCATTGCCTGAGCAGATATTGAATCCAGTTGATAAACGTGACCGGCGACAACCTGCGCTTTTACACGGTTTAACTCTTGCTCCGTAATGCCAGACTGAATAATTTTGTCGATTTCCTGCCGAATGGATTGTTCCAGTTTCTCAATGGTTGTGCCCTGACTTGGCGTGGCGTCCAGATAAAACATGCCAAGTCCGCGTGCGATCGCGCTATAACCCGCCCCTGCTGAAACAGCCATGCGTGTGTCACGCACCAGGGTTTTATTGAGTCTGGCCGAAGCATTACCATCCAGAATACCCTCAAGAATCTCAAGCGCATAGGGCTCCCAGTCATTTTTGGGATCTTTTAGGGTCGGTACTTTATATCCCATCAATAAATATGGAAGCTCCGCAGGCGCCTTGACCTGCAAGCGTTTTATGCCAACCTGCGCTGGCTCGGTCTGCGGATTACGTTCAGCCAAACCTGGCAGCGGCGAAGACTTGATCTTCCCATAATATTTTTGGGTGAGCGCAAGCACTTCTGCTGGCTTGACATCGCCAACGATTACCAGTACCGCATTATTAGGAGCATACCATTTGTCATACCACGCCTGATGGTCACTGACACGCATATGTTCAAGATCATTCATCCAGCCAATAATCGGGCGGCGATAAGGATGTGCCTGAAAGGCGGTTGCCATCATTTTCTCATACAGCAACGCATGCGCCTGGTCCTCCGTGCGCAGCCGCCGTTCTTCCATCACCACCTGAATTTCCTTGGAGAACTCCTCTTCGGTCAGAAGCAGGTTACGCATGCGATCAGATTCAAGCTCCATTGCCATGGGCAAATGCTGCTTGTGCAACTGCTGGTAGTAGGCCGTGTAGTCCGCTCCGGTAAAAGCATTTTCTGCACCGCCAGCCGCCGCGATTCTGCGGGAAAATTCTCCTGCGGGCACGTTGGCTGTGCCTTTAAACATCATATGCTCCAACGCATGAGCAACACCGGTCTTGCCATTAACCTCATCCACGCTGCCAACTTTGTACCATATCTGTTGAATAATAACGGGCGAACGATGATCCTCCCTGATAATCAGCCTGAGACCATTTTCCAGAATATATTCATGGGTTGCCGCATTATTTGCCAACACCGAACAGGACAAAAGCAGCAATATTGCCAAAACGAATATAGATTGAACGCTGGCACAAAAAATAAGTTTGTTTTTTTGCAAGGTAGTCTCTCGCTTACAGAATGATGCGTGTTTCGGATCGAATGTGACCATAATCCGCATAATATTTAAAAGCCTTCCAGCTGTGATCCACATTGTACCGCCAGTATATTGTGATCGCAATTTTCTTGCAGAGAATCATGGAAGTAGTAATAGCGTATGTTCCTGCTATTTAATAAAAATTGTTGGGAACGTATCCTGATCTACACTTATGGTCAAATATGGCTTGAAACGGTTACTGACAGATATCTGGAAATTACCTATTGTAATAAATACCAGCGAACCAATAATCTTGCTGCCAAGCTTTTTATGAGCTCGGAGTGACGATATATTATAAAAATTAATTCTACTGTACACATACACGACACCACGCGAGGACATAACAGCGTTCGCATGTTCCCACAGTTTGGCAAAAACATAAGAAAAACGAAATTCGGGCACAACAAATACATCATAATCCCACGCAGCCCGACCAGTTGGCTGCAATGTATAAGTACATCTAACCTCATCTTCCTGATATTTATCAAAATTCAACCACAAATTACCAGCAAATCTGCCTCTCTTCAGCGCAACAAAACAGTTCCCCCCATCATTAAAACGTGCTTGCAAAGTACTGAGTGGTCTATCCATTTGCTCCAGCAACATATCATTCGTATCAATTTGTTTTATTTCAATATCAAGCGCCTTATTAATCGGTACCAGCTTTTGTGATGAAACAGGTTGTTGCGTTATGTAATATTTATGCAGAATTATCTTTCTAAAGCTGATCCTATAAAGCAATTTATTAAACAAATACAATAATGTGTTTAATGCCCCCAGCTCACCCATATTTTGTTTGATTTTTTGCAGCATCTTTGCGTCGTATTAGAAATTATGCAACCTGATTATCTTTCTATCTTTAGATAGATGCGGCCAATTACATTAGAGCACCTCTACAAACCCAAATTTTGTTCGTATTCTTAAGCAGAAACAAAAAGCAAGCCGATCTTGATGGCGCTTTTTCTAATTGCAGCTGTTACGGATTATTAATCAGACGGCAATCTTCTCACATAAGCTCACTGCTGTCTTGTTAACACCTAACCTTCTTGGCACAATCGGTTTTTTCATATGATAGGATAGAAATGAAACGCCAGCGGTAAGTAAGCCCATCGGCTTTGACTATTTTTAACAAACCGATGGACACTTGGTAAGCCCTGACAGTTATATCAGTTGTCTTCAAACGGATAAAGTGGATACCATGCAAGAATATTTGTGAGTAATCATGTATTGTGACGAAATATAGATTGTTTGAGATGTGATGCAGGAAAACTTTTTATGTGCACTGAAAATGTATTGGCGACAAATCTGCCCATGATTGGTTGGCGGGAATGGTTAATATTACCTGATTTGAATATTCCAGGAATCAAGGCAAAAATTGATACTGGCGCACGCACATCAACTCTTCATGCCTTCAGGGTTGAACCGTATCGGAAATGTCATCAACCATGGGTAAGATTTGCGATACATTCGAATCAATATAATACCAGGAACTGTATCGAGTGCCATGCTGCGGTCAAGGATCAACGCATGGTCAGTGATTCCGGCGGTCACAAACAGCTGCGCTACATCATCGAGACGCAGATGTGCATTGGACATCATGCCTTTGTGGCTGAAATGACGCTGACTTGTCGTGATGACATGCGATTCAGGATGTTACTCGGGCGAACTGCGTTGAATGGTCGTTTCATCGTCGATTCCCGTGCTTCTTATCTATTCGGCAAGCATTCGCTGCTGGCCAGGCAATCAACAGGTGATCCAGAATGAAAGTGGCAATCTTATCCCGCAATTCCAAACTCTATTCCACCAGACGACTGGTGGAGGCAGCAGTCTCGCGCGGACATGAAGTGAAGGTGCTGGATGTGTTGCGCTGTTACATGAACATCACTTCACATCAACCTGGCATTCATTATCGCGGCGGAAAGCTGGAAACTTTCGATGCGGTTATACCCCGCATTGGCGCATCGGTTACATTCTACGGAACGGCAGTTCTCAGGCAATTTGAAATGATGAATGTTTTTCCATTGAACGAATCGGTTGCGGTCACGCGTTCGCGCGACAAACTGCGTTCGCTGCAATTACTGGCCAGAAAAGGGATTGGTTTACCCGTTACGGGTTTTGCGCATAATCCTGACGATATCGATGATTTGATTGCGCAGGTAGGCGGTGCACCATTGGTGATCAAGTTACTGGAAGGCACGCAAGGAATTGGTGTCGTTCTGGCGGAAACCAAAAAAGCAGCCGAGAGTGTCATTCAGGCTTTCATGGGGCTCAACGCAAACATCATGATACAGGAATACATAAAAGAAGCCGGCGGTAGCGATATACGCTGCTTCGTCATTGACGACAAGGTAGTGGCTGCCATGAAACGCCAGGCGCCCGAAGGCGAGTTTCGTTCAAACCTGCATCGTGGTGGACAGGCCACATTGATACAGCTTACGCCCGAAGAACGTTCGACTGCTGTGCGCGCTGCCAAAATAATGGGACTCAATGTCTGTGGTGTCGATCTGCTAAGATCCAACCACGGACCAGTCGTCATGGAAGTTAATTCTTCCCCCGGCCTGCAGGGGATTGAAGCCGTCAGCGGCAAGGACATTGCTTCCCTTATCATTCAGTTCATCGAGAAAAAAATCAAATTTCTGGAAAACACACCCGATAAATCGCGCACACGCGGCAAGGGGTAGGCAGCCAGTGACTTCTACGCTGATCATCAATAATCAAAGTATCAAGCCGGGCACGATTACTACCATCGATCTGCCATTGCCAAAGCTGTACACGCATACACTGATGACCATGCCCATTCATGTCATCAGCGGCAAAAAACCCGGACCAAGATTATTTGTCAGCGCTGCCATCCATGGCAACGAGTTGAATGGCGTTGAAATTGTCCGGCGCTTGCTGAAACAGCCGGTATTGAAGAAGCTGCGTGGTGATCTGATTGCCATCCCCATGGTAAATGTCTACGGCGTAATTCAACAGTCACGTTACCTGCCGGACAGGCGCGACCTCAACCGTTCTTTCCCGGGCTCAAAAAAAGGATCACTAACCGCGCGTCTCGCTGATCTTTTCATGACCGAAATTGTTACCAAGTGTACCCATGGTATCGACCTGCACACCGGCGCAACCCACCGTAACAACTTGCCACAAATACGCGCCAATCTAAGTGAACCGGAAACCTTGCGGCTTGCAAAATCCTTCAATGTGCCGGTGCTGCTCAATGCCAATCTACAGGATGGTTCGTTACGCGAGGCAGTCTCCGGGTTGGGCATTCCGATGCTGCTCTACGAGGCGGGCGAAGCGCTGCGCTTTGATGAGCACGCCATTCGCGTGGGCCTGCGTGGCATCATGGGCGTCATGAGGGCGCTGGGCATGCTGCCCAGAAAATCACAAGGCACAGTGGCTTCCCGATCATTGCTCGCGCATGACAGTCAATGGATCCGCGCGCCCGGTGGCGGCATCTTTTGTGCAGCACGCCGCCTGGGGGAGCATATTAGTCACCAGGACGTACTCGGCATCATCAGGGATCCTTCTTCCGACCTGGAAATACCAGTCATTGCATCCTGCAACGGACTGATCATCGGGCGATCAGAGTTGCCCCTGGTGCATGAAGGAGAAGCACTTTTTCATATTGCACAATTTGAGCAGACAGTGTAATTGTTAATGTTGCCTTCCTCTGTCTTGACAGCCATTTCCTTGATGCCAAGTGTCTGAACCCGGATGAACCTGATTTAAGGCGTCGAGAAACAATCACTGGAATATTCTGACCAGCCTCCTAAGACTCTGAAGTTTTTTCATCCAGTTGACGTTTCTTGAGCAACACTTCCAGTGCGCCGCTCCCGCCTTTCTCCTGTCGTGCCTGGCAAAAAGCCAGCACCGACTCATGTTGCGCAAGCCAGTTACCGGTCAGCATTTTCAGCACGGGTTGCTTGTCGGTGGAGCCGAGTCCTTTCCCATGAATAACACGCACACAGCGATAGCCCTGTTGAATACAGTCGGCCAGAAACACGATCAATGCGCGACGGGCTGCCTCGCGCGTCAACCCATGCAAATCCAGTTGCGCCTGAACAGGCCAGTCACCGCGACGCAACCTGCGCAATGTCTGCCGCTGCAAACCAGGCCGGATAAACGACCAATTGCCGTTTTCCATTGTTTCCGTTAACAACAGGTGATCGGAAAAGGTGTCCGGTATTGCCACGGTACCTGCCACCCGGTTTCCGGGCTTATTGATTGTCGGACAAGATGCGGATGATGTTATCTGATCAATTTTTTCTGCCGGTTTCAGCCGTTTGACACCACGCATGGCTTCCAGGAAAAGTGCCCGCTCTGCCTGAGCGTTACCACCTTTCCTGTTTCGTGGAGGCAGCTCATCATCCATGTCTGCGTCATTGCTCTGCTGAAAACGCCGACCCGACCATATTCAGATCCATATTCAGGCAAGCCCCTCCAGATATTTTTCCGCATCCAGCGCGGCCATGCAGCCACTTCCAGCACTCGTTACCGCCTGACGATAAATATGATCCTGCACGTCCCCAGCAGCGAATACTCCAGGAATACTGGTTGCCGTCAAATTACCATCTCTGCTGCCAAAGGTAACAATATAACCATTTTTCATTTCCAGCTGTTCCTGAAAAATATCCGTATTGGGATGATGGCCGATCGCAATGAATACGCCCTGCAAAGCAAGTTCACGCTCCGCATTCGTCTGCGTATGTTGCAGCCGGATACCGGTTACGCCACCGTCGTTACCCAATACTTCAACCGGCACATGATTGAGCGCCAGCTCGATCTTGCCACTATCGACCTTCTCCATCAATTTATCGATTATGATCTTTTCCGAACGAAACTTGTCCCGCCGGTGCACCAGCGTCACCTTCCGGGCGATGTTGGAAAGGTATAACGCCTCCTCCACCGCAGTATTGCCACCGCCGATGACCGCCACATCCTGCCCTTTGTAAAAAAAACCATCGCAAGTGGCGCAGGCAGAAACACCCCTGCCCATAAAGGCCTCCTCTGAAGGCAACCCCAAATATTTCGCGGAAGCACCTGTCGCAATAATCAATGCATCGCAGGTATACGTTGCCTGATCACCGACAAGGCGAATTGGCTTCTCTTGCAAATACGTCGTATGAATATGATCGAACACAATTTCGGTCTGAAACCGCTCGGCATGTTTCTGAAAGCGTTCCATTAACTCGGGACCTTGTATCCCCATCACATCAGCAGGCCAGTTATCAACATCCGTCGTCGTCATCAACTGCCCTCCCTGCGCCAGACCGGTAATCACCACAGGTTCGAGATTGGCTCGCGCGGCATAAATTGCGGCCGTATACCCTGCCGGACCTGAACCAAGAATAAACAGTTTATTGTGTTTAGTTGTTGTCATCGTTATCAGCCTTGTCGTTGATATTTGGAATCGTTATCTATTTTCAAGCACGATAGTATGTTCGTATACTGCCGGCTTGTCGGACGAAGTGTTTTTACGGGCAATCATCAATGCCTGCTGCTCCGGACTCTTGGTCATGAACAGCAGATCACGCTCATTAAGCGGATGATCCGGGAAATACATCTGCGTAATCAGCGTTGCGTATCGCTTGTGCATGATCTTGAAATGTACATGGGGTGGTCGTACCCAGGCAGAAGATGCCGGATAAGCACCCGGAAGCACTGTTTTGAAGAGAAACGCGCCGTCGGCATCGGTTAACACGGCGGCAAATCCCTGAAAATCAGGGTCGATTTCTGCCGGATTGGTATCTTGCGGATGCAGATAACGCCCCGCTGAATTTGCCTGCCAGATTTCCACCCGCGCCTGCCTGATCGGATGCCCCTGGATACTCATCACCCGGCCAGCAATCAGAACAGGATCACCCTGCGCGACGCCGGCACGCCCGGCTATCCGAGTCAGATCGTAATCCTGATCGCGTGGCAGACTGACCGGATAGAACGGACCTTCAACTTCACCGGGAGTCGCGCTGAGCAATACTTTTGCCGCAACCAGCCGATTGCAGGCCATGCAGAAAAAGCCGATGACTCCGCTAAGCAGCCCGTTTTTGAGCACGTTTCTACGTATACTGTTCATGCTGTTTTTTCACAATCGGATCAAAAAACGGCTACAGATTCTGCTCCACCCAATTCGCAACACTTGCCAGCGCCCGTGGCAGATTCTCAGGTAGCGTGCCGCCAGCCTGTGCCATGTCCGCACGCCCTCCCCCTTTGCCACCAACCTGCCGGGCGACAAAATTTACTACATCGCCCGCTTTCAATTTCGCGGCCAATTCCTCGGAAACACCTGCAATCAAAGCTACTTTAGTATTTTCAACCGTGCCCAGCACAACGACACAAGGTGTCAGCCTGGATTTGAAATCATCAAGCATCCCTCGCATGTTTTTGCTATTCGCGCTATCAAGCATAATCGCCAGCACGTTAACGCCCTTGATCAGCCGCGCCTGACTAATCAACGCCGCACTTTGCAGGCTCGCCAGTCTCGATTGCAAGACACCCAGCTCTTTCTCCATTCGTCTGGCATGATCCAGCATCTGCGTCAGCTTTACAGTAATTTCCTGTGGCGATGTTTTTAACAGGCTGGCGGCCTCCCGCAATGCCTGTTCCTGTTGCTGCGTATGATCAAGCGCAGCCTCGCCTGTCAGAGCCTCGATACGACGAATACCGGCGGCGATACCAGATTCGGCAACGATCCGGAAGAAACCAATTGCGCCACAGCGGGCAATATGCGTCCCGCCGCACAACTCCACCGAGAAATCTCCCATTGCCACCACCCGCACTTCATCCTCGTATTTCTCATTGAACAACGCCATCGCTCCCTGTTTCACAGCCTCGTCACAGGCCATCAATCGGGTCACGACCTCATGATTCTGCCGGATCTGCGCGTTGACGATGTTCTCAACAGCACTCATTTCATCTGGCTGCATGGCGTGATGATGGGAAAAATCAAAACGCAGCCGCTTGGCGTCAACCAGAGAACCTTTTTGTGTCACGTGTGACCCCAGCACCTGCCGGAGCGCGGCATGCAGCAAGTGCGTGGCAGAATGATTGCGGGCAGTATTGGCGCGTATTTGCGCGTCAACCGTGGCAATCACCTTATCACCGATAGCCATCCTTCCATGACTGAGCACGCCCTTGTGGGCAAACACATGCGACTGCAATTTTCGGGTATCGGCCACCACAAAGGTGCCGTTACCTGCCAGTAACTGGCCGCTATCTCCCACCTGTCCGCCAGACTCGGCATAAAAAGGCGTTTTATCCAATACAATTAACGCTTCCTCGCCTGCCTCAATAAAATCAGCAGGCGCACCTTGCTTGTAAAGTGCATGAATGCTCGCTTTCTGTTGCAGCGAGTCATAGCCATCAAACTGCGTGGGAACCCCATGGTAATCAATGCCGGTCTGCATGAAAAACTTGCCACTGGCGCGGGCACGCTCCCGCTGCTGCGCCATGGCTGTATCAAATCCGGCCTGATCAACACTGATGCCGCGTTCTCTGGCGATATCCGCCGTCAGGTCAACCGGAAAACCGAAAGTATCGTACAAACGGAATACCACCTCGCCCGTAAGTTGATGTTTTTCGCTGGCAAGCGCTGCTTCCAGTATCTGCATGCCATTTTCCAGTGTTTCCGCAAATCGTTCTTCTTCCTGCCTCAGCGTCGCCTCAATCTGCGTTCTGGCTGCCAACAATTCAGGATAAGCCTGCCCCATGCACTCGGCCAGATCGTTCACCAGTAAATAAAAAAAAGGCTGCTTCTGTTCCAACCGATAACCATGACGAATCGCGCGACGTATGATGCGGCGCAACACATAACCACGGCCTTCATTCCCGGGAATGACGCCGTCAGCAATCAGGAATGCGCAAGCACGGATGTGATCACTGATCACTTTGAGTGAATTATTGGTTAAATCCGGCGTATTTGTCACCCTGGCCGCTGCCCGGATCAGATTCTGGAACAGGTCTATCTCATAATTACTGTGCACCCCTTGCATCACGGCGGCAATCCGCTCCAGTCCCATGCCGGTATCTACCGAAGGTTTCGGCAAGGGATGCAACTCGCCGACACTATCGCGATTGTATTGCATGAATACCAGATTCCATATCTCGATGAAGCGGTCACCGTCAGCGTTTTCCGAACCTGGCGGACCGCCCGCAACGTCCGGCCCATGGTCATAGAATATTTCAGAACAAGGCCCGCAAGGCCCTGTATCGCCCATTTGCCAGAAATTATCATTTGTTGCGATGCGCACCAGGCGGGAAGACGGAATTCTCACCTCATTCAGCCAGATATCAGCGGCCTCATCATCTTCAGCATAAACCGTCACCCACAGTTTGTCCCCGGGAAGATGCAAGGTTTCGGTTAAAAACTCCCATGCAAATAGAATGGCATTACGCTTGAAATAATCGCCAAAGCTGAAATTACCCAGCATTTCAAAAAATGTATGGTGGCGTGCGGTATAACCAACATTTTCCAGATCGTTATGCTTGCCACCGGCACGCACACAACGCTGGGCGCTAGCAGCGCGAACATACGACCGATCCTCCTTGCCAAGAAATATCTCCTTGAACTGCACCATGCCAGCATTGGTAAAAAGCAAGGTTGGGTCATTTCCCGGTACCAGCGGGCTGGACGGAACGACAGCATGGCCATGCGCCTCAAAAAATCCCAAAAATTTCTGCCTGATTTCGCTGCTTTTCATAGCTCTGTTTATATTAATCCCATCAATCCCGATTGCCCGCCTTTCCAGTATCGGCCAGCACCTGGCCAATCACGTCAAAAGAAAATCCTCTGCCAGCCAGATAACGTTCCTGTTTACCACGTTCCACATGGCTGACCGGTGCCGCTCCAAATTTTTTACGCCATATTGCCTGCGCGCTCGACAATTCAGTCACTTTGAGATCATTCAGCGCGGCGGCAATCAAATGCCCGGCAATTCCCTTTGACTGCAACTCAAACGCGATACGTCTGCTTCCATATCGGTTTCTGCGTGACGTTACAATTTGTTCGACAGTTCTTTCATCCGAGAGCAGATTGCGCTCCTCAAGCGAATCCAATAGGCTGGTTAACGCTTCTGGTGTTGGCGCATGCCCAGAAAGTTTTGTCTGCAATTCCAGCCGAGAATGCTCACGCTGCGCCAGCAACTTCAAGGCGCGCGTCATCAATCCAGGCTGGTTACTCATTGCGCAACCGGAGATTGCTCCGGTTTGTTAGCCTCAACCAGCCCAACAGCAGCGCGAATTTTTGCCTCGATCTCCTGCGCCAGACTTTTATGTTCTTTCAGGTAATCGCGCACATTGTCCCTGCCCTGTCCAATTTTCTCACCGTTACAGGAATACCAGGCACCTGATTTTTCAATCAGTTTATGCAATACTCCCAGCTCTATGATTTCACTTTCACGCGAAATCCCTTCGCCATACAGGATATCGAATTCAGCCTGTTTAAACGGTGGCGCAACTTTGTTCTTGACGATTTTGACGCGCGTCTCGTTGCCAATAATCTCCTCTCCACGCTTGATCGAACCAGTCCGGCGGATATCCAGCCGCACAGAGGCATAGAATTTTAACGCGTTGCCGCCAGTGGTTGTTTCAGGGTTGCCAAACATAACGCCAATTTTCATGCGAATCTGATTGATAAAAATCACCATGGTGTTGGTACGTTTGATATTGGCGGTCAATTTGCGCAACGCCTGTGACATCAACCTGGCCTGCAACCCCATCTGCGGCTCCCCCATTTCGCCTTCGATTTCGGCGCGCGGGGTCAGCGCGGCAACAGAATCAATCACTACCACATCAACCGAACCGGATCGCACCAGCATATCGGTAATTTCCAACGCCTGCTCACCATTATCCGGTTGCGAAATCAACAAATCTTTCACATGCACGCCAATTTTTTGTGCATACTGTGGATCCAGAGCATGTTCAGCATCGATAAAAGCAGCCGTGCCGCCTATTTTCTGCATTTCGGCTATCACTTGCAATGTCAGCGTTGTTTTACCTGAAGATTCCGGCCCATAAATCTCGATCACCCGCCCACGCGGCAATCCGCCCACGCCTAACGCAATATCCAATCCCAGTGACCCGGTCGAGACCACCTGAATATCCTTGGCAATATCACTGTCGCCCATGCGCATGATTGAACCTTTGCCATATTGTTTTTCAATTTGCGCCAGCGCTGCGGAAAGCGCTTTGTTTCTATTTTCATCCATAGTCTTTCCCGAGAAGAAGCGGTTAAATTATCGCACAGTCAGTCAAAAAGATGCACATGGCTGCCGCCATGTTATGCACCTGAAAATCATTAAAAATTTCAAGAACCCCGTTACCTGGGATATAATCCGAAGGGTATCGCCGGAAGCGCGGACGTGCCCTCCGGCAAGATTACTATCTCATCAAAAGCTTCAGACACAAGGAGACACGTCATTCGTATTATTCTGCTAGGCGCACCGGGAGCCGGGAAAGGCACTCAGGCAGGTTTTATCCGGGATAATTTCTCCATACCGCAAATTTCGACTGGCGACATTCTTCGTCAGGCCGTCAAGGAAGGTGCCGAACTAGGTATTATGGCCAGGAAAATCATGGATTCCGGTGCGCTCATTCCAGATGATATCATTATCAATCTGGTACAGGAACGGATCAATCGGCCTGATTGTCGCAACGGCTTCCTGTTTGACGGATTCCCTCGCACCATTCCACAGGCAGATGCCCTTAAAGCAGCAATGGTCGTCATTGATTATATCGTCGAGATTGACGTGCCGGATGCCGAAATTATTAATCGCCTTTCAGGACGTCGCGTGCATCCGGCCTCCGGACGGGTTTATCACATCATCTTTAATCCGCCCAAACAACCCGGTATTGATGACGTCACGGGAGAAGCACTGGTACTACGCGACGATGACAAGGAAGAAACTGTACGCAAGCGGCTGGAAATCTATCACAGCCAAACCAAACCGCTCATCGACTATTACGCTGATTGGTCTGTCAGTGGCGAAGCAAATGCACCGGGTTATATCAAAGTAAATGGTACTGGAGATGTCCGGGCCATTCGTAACGATATTATCACCGCACTTAAAGGCACCTGAAAATTTAAGCTTCTAAATATAAAAACAAGGCATGATGAATATGCAGGGAAATACCTTTATCGAGTAGCAGCATGTTGCGATCAAGTCTGGGTTGAGTGCCGGACACCATGTTGACACATGACTGCAAAAACAGGAAGCAGTATATCTTTGACTAGCAAGGAGAGACCTAAACCATGGCAATAAAGAATGCTTTCTATGCCCAATCTGGCGGCGTCACCGCCGTCATCAACGCCTCCGCAGCAGGGGTATTGGAAACCGCTCGCACACATGCAGATAAAATTGGCAAAATTTATGCGGGACGCAACGGCATCATCGGCGCATTGACCGAAGATCTGATCGACACCAGCGCCGAATCAGTCGAAGCCATTCGCGCGCTGCGCCATACACCTTCGGGCGCTTTTGGCTCGTGCCGCTACAAGCTCAAGAGTCTCGAAAACAACAAGCGCGAATACGAACGCCTCATCGAAGTATTCAAGGCGCATAATATTGGCTATTTTTTCTATAACGGCGGAGGCGACTCGGCTGATACCTGCCTGAAAGTCTCGCAGCTGTCTGACACGCTTGGTTACCCGTTGCAAGCCATTCACGTACCCAAAACGGTCGATAATGATCTGCCTATCACCGATTGTTGCCCCGGCTTTGGTTCGGTTGCCAAATATATTGCGGTATCGACGCGCGAGGCAAGCTTTGATGTTGCCAGCATGTCCAAAACCTCCACCAAGGTTTTTGTACTCGAAGTCATGGGACGGCATGCCGGCTGGATTGCTGCTGCCGGCGGACTCGCCTCCAGTGAAGATTGTCCGATTCCGATCATCATCCTGTTTCCGGAAATCACCTTTGACAAACAGAAATTCCTTGCCAAAGTAGATCAGTACGTTAAAGAGCATGGCTATTGTTCTGTTGTCGTTTCCGAGGGCGTCAAAAATACCGATGGTAAATTTCTGGCGGATCAGGGTCTGCGCGATGCCTTTGGCCATGCACAACTCGGTGGCGTAGCACCCGTTGTTGCAAATATCGTCAAGGATGGGTTTGGACTGAAATACCATTGGGGGGTTGCGGATTACCTGCAACGCGCCGCACGTCATATCGCTTCCAGAACAGACGTTGAACAGGCTTATGCCATGGGCAAGGCAGCAGTCGAATACGCCATTGCCGGACATAACTCAGTTATGCCCACGATAGAGCGCGTATCCAATGCTCCTTATGCCTGGAAACCCGGCATGGCCAAGCTTGCCGACGTTGCCAATGTCGAGAAAATGATGCCGGCAGATTTTATCAGTGCCGATGGGTTTGATATTACCGATAAATGCCGTGACTATCTCAGCCCACTGATAGAAGGCGAAGATTATCCTCCCTACAAACACGGCTTGCCTGATTATGTCAGGCTGAAAAATGTCGCAGTGGGTAAAAAATTAAGCGAATTCAATATTTGATTCGTGATTCACACACTCTATTAGCCACAATAAACCTACCGGGCATTTCTAAAGATACAATTTTCATCACAACAATTTTTGTTGCTCGCAAAAAATATTTCTCTATCTATCAGTTATATGATGCTTCAATATTTTTTGTTCGCAGCACGTTTTGTTTAAATTCTTGAATTTTTAGAGATGCCCTATAGAATGGAACGTTGTAATTGTAAATTGACGTGCAACTCCCAGGCCGGGTTGCATGTTTATTTGGTTTGGTCTGATTTTAATTGGAGTTTTTTATGGTAAATGGTTTAATAATTGCAATCTGCGGCGCATTACTGGCTCTGCTTTTCAGTGGCATCTGGATTCGGCGGATTTATACCCAATCTGCCGGTAACGCGCGTATGCAGGAAATTGCCGCCGCCATACAGGAAGGTGCATCGGCTTATCTTAAACGTCAATATATGACGATCAGCATGGTTGGCTTTATCCTGTTCGCCCTGATCGGCCTGGCGCTTTCCTGGAGCACTGCCCTGAGTTTTGCACTTGGCGCAGTACTCTCTGGTCTGGCTGGATTCCTGGGGATGACTGTCTCGGTCCAATCCAATGTGCGCACCGCTGAAGCAGCGCGGACAGGGTTAAATGAAGCACTTGAAATCGCTTTCCGGGGAGGTGCGGTAACCGGCATGCTGGTGGTAGGCCTTGGATTGTTGGGTGTGGCTGGCTACACAGCGCTGTTATTCAATGGCGCAGCTGAAGGCGCAACAACCAGTGACATTATCCAGCCGCTGATTGGATTTGCTTTCGGTGGCTCGCTGATTTCTATCTTTGCACGTCTGGGTGGCGGTATTTTTACCAAAGGCGCGGACGTTGGGGCAGATCTGGTCGGCAAGGTTGAAGCCGGCATCCCCGAGGATGACCCCAGAAATCCCGCAGTGATTGCTGATAACGTTGGCGATAACGTTGGCGATTGTGCCGGTATGGCAGCTGACTTGTTTGAAACCTACGCCGTGACAATTATTGCAACCATGCTACTGGGAGCCTTGTTGTTCCAGACCGAAACCGGCAGCGCAGTGGTTTATCCATTAATGCTGGGAGCAGTTTCCATTGTTGCTTCCATCATCGGCTGCTATTTTGTCAAGATGCGCGATGGCGGCAAGATCATGAACGCACTTTACCGTGGTCTGGCCGTTGCCGGCGGCATTGCTTTCTTCGCTTATCTTCCGGTTACCGTATGGTTTATGGGAGATACCACATTGATGCTTGACGGTATCGAATCGACAGGTGGTGATCTGGTCATGCGTTTATTCGCCTGCGCGACTGTCGGACTGGTGCTGACCGGTTTAATGGTCGTCATTACGGAATATTACACTTCCACCGAATATCCACCGGTACAACACATTGCAAACGCTTCCACCACCGGACATGCAACCAATATCATCGCTGGTCTGGGTGTTGCCATGCGCGCAACGGCCGCACCCGTGCTGGCAGTTTGTGCCAGCATTATGGTCGCTTACTCACTAGGCGGGCTCTACGGTATCGCCATTGCTGCCACGGCCATGCTATCCATGACCGGCATTATCGTAGCACTGGACGCTTACGGCCCAATTACCGACAATGCAGGCGGTATTGCCGAAATGGCAGGAATGCCGGAATCAGTCCGCGCCATTACAGACCCACTCGATGCTGTCGGCAACACTACCAAGGCTGTCACCAAAGGTTATGCAATTGGCTCAGCCGGATTGGCAGCATTGGTATTATTTGCCGATTACACGCATGGCCTGGAACATGCAGGCAAGATTCTCACCTTTGATTTATCCAATCATATGGTGATTATCGGTCTGTTCATTGGCGGCATGGTACCTTTCCTCTTTGGCGCCATGTCAATGGAAGCAGTAGGACGCGCAGCCAGCTCGGTCGTCATCGAGGTTCGCCGTCAATTTCGTGAAATCCCGGGTATCATGGAAGGCACGGCAAAACCTGATTATTCGCGCGCGGTCGACATGTTGACCAAATCAGCCATCAGGGAAATGATCATTCCTTCATTGTTACCCGTACTCGTGCCGGTATTGGTAGGCGTTTTCCTTGGCCCGCAGGCGCTGGGCGGAGTGCTGATGGGTTCGATTGTTACCGGTTTGTTCATTGCCATCTCCATGACTGCTGGTGGTGGCGCATGGGATAACGCCAAAAAATATATCGAGGATGGTAATTACGGTGGCAAGGGTAGTGAAGCGCACAAAGCGGCTGTTACTGGCGATACCGTTGGTGATCCGTACAAGGATACCGCCGGACCTGCCATCAACCCATTGATCAAAATTATTAATATCGTAGCACTGATGATCATTCCACTGCTGTAATCTTGCAGCGCCATGCCTGCGCAACCGGATATCCTGTTTTCTCCTGTCGGGAGAAGGCAGGAATCCGACAGCCCATCAATATTATTGGTGGGCTTTTTTTGCATTCTCCATACTTGAAATTGAAAATATCCCGTCTGTAACAAAGAGCGGGCATACTTGCAGTAATTTCATCACCAGCTCACCAACAAGGAGGCCATGATGTCTGATATAGAAAAATTACTTGGCAATGAAGCAGATACATTGTTGACGCATGTCTGCAAGGGCTTGCCTAAAGCTGATTTTCACCTGCCCGGTTCGGATTTTATCGATCGCGTGGTGGCGATGAGTGATCGCAAGCCATCTGTTCTACGAAATTTGCAGGCGCTATACAACCATGGGCGGCTGGCAGGAAGTGGCTATTTATCGCTGCTGCCAGTCGATCAGGGTGTGGAACATTCAGCAGGTGCGTCATTCGCACCCAATCCACAGTTTTTTGATCCCGAAAATATCGTCAAGCTCGCGATAGAAGGTGGTTGCAATGGTGTGGCTTCCACATTGGGCGTGCTTGGCATGGTTGCACGACGTTATGCACATAAAATTCCATTCATTCTAAAACTTAACCACAATGAGCTGCTGACCTATCCAAACAAATACGACCAGACGTTATTTGCCAGCGTCGAGCAGGCATTTGATATGGGCGCCTGCGCAGTTGGCGCAACCATTTTTTTTGGCTCGGAAGAATCTCGCAGACAGATTGAAGAAGTATCAGAGGCATTCCGGCACGCACATGAACTGGGCATGGCGACGGTGCTCTGGGCCTATGCGCGTAATGCCGCTTTCAAAACACCCGAAATGGATTATCACGTCAGTGCCGACCTGACTGGCCAGGCGAATCATCTGGCCGTGACCATCGAAGCGGATATCGTCAAGCAAAAAATGGCGGAAAACAACGGTGGCTACAATGCGCTCAAGTTTGGAAAAACCAGCCCCAAAGTCTATAGTGAACTCACCAGTGACCACCCGATTGATCTGGTGCGCTACCAGGTAGCCAATTGTTACATGGGACGCGTCGGCATGATCAACTCCGGCGGGGAGTCCGGCAAGGATGACCTGCATCAGGCAACCCGTACCGCTGTAATCAATAAGCGCGCCGGTGGAATGGGATTGATCTCCGGACGCAAGGCTTTTCAGAAACCCTTTGCTGAGGGCGTCAGGCTATTGAGTACGATTCAGGACGTTTATCTGTCGAAAGACATAACGATCGCCTAGGTGGCTGTCCGAAAACCGTGATTGCAGCGAGGACAAAGCTGGCTCGTGATGAATATCCACTTAATGAATTGCCGCCCGCCCAAACGACGAGAAGTAAGCGGCAATTCAAATCATGCTATTTATTATTTATGCATCGCACGCTTAAACATGCGATCAATTTTTGTTTCGGTATCAATAGAGCGCGCATTCGCTTCATTGGCTTTATCCATGGCCCGATTCGCCGTATCAACAGCGTTGTTTGCAGTGGCACGTGCGGCAGCAGCATCTGACTGTGATTGGGAAACTCCGGCTTCAAGCGCGTCTACACGAGATTTAAGTGAATTAAACTCATCTGTTGTCGCGCAACCAGACAAAACCAATCCCGCTATCAGCAGCAAACCAGTAATATTAATACGTAACATTTTTATCCCCCTAAGAAATAGAAAACAACGGTCTACATTTAACTACATTTCTCGTTTTTGTCAAAACAAATTAAAATGTTTACGTATTCGCTCATCAATAAAACAAAAGATAATTCTCTTCTCCTTACCATGATGAAGTCGGAGCTAGGCTGGGATCAGTATTGCCATACCCTCTCGCTGGTCCAGCGTTCATTTTTGTAGCGCTGCCAGGCGGCTTCTTTTTTTATAGCAACATCAATCGCGCCCAATACACCATCCAAATTGACCGGTTTGCGACGCAGCTCTATTTGTCCAGTAAGGTTGACACCCAGATGCAACTTGCCTGCTTGATATAACGACCAGATTTCACTACCGTAGTCAGTATAGGCAAGCTCGGGAGCAAATCTGCTCAGGCAGGTCGTGATATTTTTCACATCGCGCTTGAGGATTGCTTCTGCACTGCTGTTGTGCGCGGCATGAATGGCTTGTGGAAAATCAATGATAACCGGACCCATACTCCCGATCAGCACGTTGTATCCAGAAAGATCACCGTGCACAATGCCGCTGCAGAGCATACGAACCACTTGTTGGACGAGAAAGCCATGACAAACTCTGGCCTGGTCTGCTGTCAGCTTCAGCTGGTTTAATCCAGGCGCAACGTTACCATTACTATCCACGATTAACTCCATCAGAAGCACACCTTCAAAGAAGTTATAGAATTTTGGAGCAGACACGCTGGCAGCGGCAAGTCTGCCCAGCGTGTCCACTTCCACGCTATGCCAGGCATCATCCCTGATAGTTTTCATAAAACTGTTACTGCTTCGCATGAAACGGCTACGGCGATAGCGTCTGATTTCGCGCCCTTCCAGATAACATGAATTCTGCCGAAAATTTCGTTTCTGTTTTTCCTTGTATACTTTAGCGCAACGATATTCCTCTCCACATTGCACAACGTATAGCATTGCCTCTTTGCCGCTCATCAGCTGACAGACAACCGAATCAACCAGCCCTTCCTCGACCAGCGGTTCCATTCTGGAAGGTATTTTCATGGGGCTCATCCTCCTGTTAAATTGTGGCATTACTTCAGGGCATCTCCAGAAATCCATATTTCGTTACAATACGTCGTTATTCACAAAAAATATCTGCTTACCTATCAAGCATATGCTGCATCAATATCTTTTGTCCCTGCCTCGTCTTGTTTAAAATTCTGAATTTTTAAAGATGCCCTTTATCGAATCAGAAATAAGTCGCTTCGTTCCTTTGCGACCGCGAGATCAATATTGCGAGAACCGGGCTGCCTTACTGCGATGCCACTGCGCATCGGGCAGTAACGGATCTTGCATCCTGACAGCAGCTTTATCTTTATCAGTCCGTTTTTTTGTGTCAAGCGATGTCTGGCCCTTGCGCGCAGGCATGTTGATATTGAGAGCAATAGGGTAATTTTTGACCTCTTGCGAAACTTTATCAGTCAATAGGAAAATCATGGCATAGACTCCTTCAGAAAGATCATCACAGCATCCCTTATCTGGAATGCAAAACATATTGTAAAAAGAAAAATATGATTTTGGAATGTGACATATTGTCGCGCGACAATATGTCACATTCTGGTTCAAGCCTAAAATATCCACCGATCATTTAAAAAAATCCATGGTTAGTCGATACACTGGCACATGGTAACCATGCGGTTATAATATGGCGGCACGGTTACACTCACATGACGCTGATGGCTCAGGGTATACCCGGATGCGTCCGGAAATCGCCAGATCTACTGCGGACAAACCCGGCACAAACAGGGTTTTCCAATTCTTTTTGTTAAAAAAACCACTACTCGCCTCAAATGATTCAAAAATCCAGCGCAGCCAGCTTTGTTCTCGCTACGATCGCTATTCCCGGACAGTCTCCCCGGCTATTTTTTAATTGCAAATCATAGAAATTCATGAATAAATATTTTCCCGTTGTTGCCCTGGTTTTATTAACGTTGCTAGCCATGACAGCTATAACAACTTGTTACGCTGGCAAGCTTGATGACAAACTCCAGGCGATGCAGGCAAAATTCGATGCCTTGGGTGAAAGCAATGCTGAAGAAGCCCTACAAAAAAGAAAGTTACGTGAAATAATCGGTCAACACTTGCAAGTGCTACGTGATCACCTTAATTATATTGACAAAACAGACACCTACTCACAGCAACTAGAAAATTATCCCCAGCAAATTGCGACACTGAGGCAGCGTAAAATTCCATCAGAAGCCGTCCTCACTGCCGAGGAATTAGCCAAATTGACGTTGAATGAACTGGAGCGACAATTTGTTACCACCAAAGCCAGTTTGTCGGAATTAAAAAATCAGCAACAAAAGTCTGTTTCTGACCAGACACAGTTACGCCAACGCATGGATGGTATTCAGGAAGAATTGGCATCCATCACCAGGCTGCGCAATACGCTGAACGAGAAGACAATCAACGCAAAGGATACCGATAAAACCATTTTGGAAGCGCTTTCCGATCTTCGTGACGCTCAGCTTGACGCGTTGACCGATAAGACCAGAATGCTGGAGCTGGAGATGCTGATACTGCCGTACGCTACGGAAATTATCTCCCTGCAGGAAAAACTGCTGCTTGTTCCACAAATTGAGGGTATGTCCCGACAAATTGAGCAACTGACCAGCGAAATCAGTCACAAACGCATGACCGAGACCAGACAGGTCGTCGAACAATCCGAACAACTTTCCGACGAAGAAACCCGGCAGCATCCGGAACTAAAGCAATTAGCGCTAGATAATAAATTATTGGCGAAAAAGTTAAGTGACTACGCCAGGCGCGCCAAACAGCTCACCAGCAGAAAAGCTCGTGATGAAGATCGCCTGGCACTTGTTACCCAAAGTCACAGCGCGTTACAGCAACGACTCGAACTCAAGGGAGAGGGTGCCGACCTCGGCACGCAAATCAAAAAACAGTTCAAGAAAATCATGGCTACGCCCAATATTGCACAGACCGAACGAGAACTGAACACCGCAAAGCTCGATTTGTACCAGCTGGAACAGGAGCGATTGCAAATAATGGATAAAACAAAGAGCCTGCGACGTTTCCTCGGAAATGTGAAAATACCCCCTGCCGATTCCACTGGATACAAAGAACTGGTTGACACTTTCCAGAAATTAAAACAATCACATGAACAAATCACTGACCAGTATGCCGATGTGCTACAAAACCATATCAAGGAGCTGCAGTTTTACCTCACTATTCAGAATCAGTTGGCCGAAAAAATAGAGCAACACCAAGTTCTACTACGGGAAAACCTGCTGGTTACCCGCAGCGCCAGACCTGTAACCATGTTAACGCCACAGGATTTTTACGATGCAATCAGCCAGTTTGGCTCTCTCAACATAAAACATACATTCGACAAAATAATCAATTCTTCGTCGCAGAAATTGGCAACAATATTTACCGTTTTTACCTTGCTCCTCGCCCTGTTCAGATGGCTATACTGGCCAGCATATTTGCGCTGGGAAGCGATGGGCAACAGCCTGCGCGGAAAAGTCAACCAGGACAGATTGATCTATCCATTCGGAATGCTGGCAAATTGTGTTCTGGTGGCAGGATATTTCTTTCTGCCGTTGCAATTAGCTGCAATTATTATTGAGAATGGCTCATCGACAGAAATAAAGCTCGCCATAACCGCCAGTTTGCATGTTGCCGCTATCTCGGTTTTCAGCTGGGTATTTCTGCTGCTGTTGTTCCGCTCCGATGGGCTGCTGAATCAGCAATTCAAATGTGATGAAAAGCTGGTCAGCAAAATGTATCGTGATATTCAGCGGTTCGCCCCCTTTGTCATCATACTCAGTATTTTTATCGCTTTTACGGATGGTCTGGATGATGATCTGATTCATAACACACTTGGCCGGTTGGCCTTTGTGCTGCTTTGCCTGTCATTGGCGATACTGGCAGCAGGCTGGATGGGGATAGGTCAGGCCGCCAAAAGGGCTTATAACATCACGATCAATCCGGTGTGGCATCCGTGGTACTGGATGACTGCCCTGTTTCTGTTGCAGGGCTATATGATCACGATGGCATTGATCGGGTATTATTTTGCCTCGGTTTATCAATACATTCTGGTCTTTCAATCACTCAGCTGGATTACTTTCTTTACCTTGCTCTATTACGTTGGTTCACGCAGCCTGCTGATCACCCAGCGGCAGATTGCTTACAAGCGGGCTGTTGAAAAAAGAGAGGAAATCCAGGCACAGCGCGCACAAACGGATAAAAGTGACGCTGACTGGATTGATGAAAATTATGTCGATGTCAAGACCATCAGCAAGCAATCCGCAACCTTATTAAAAATCGGGATCTGGGGGCTGCTGATCACTGCGCTCGGAAGTATCTGGATTGATATTTTGCCTGCGCTCGGCTTTCTTGAAAAGATTACGCTCTGGCAAACATCCTCACAAATCGACGGAGAAATCATCTCACAGTCAATTACGCTCAAATCCTTTCTGATTGCATTGCTTGTATTTGGTCTGGCAATTATCGCCGCACACAACCTTCCCGGCACACTGGAACTCTTGGTGCTGCGCCATCTGTCGCTCAATACAGGTACCGGGTATGCCATTACAACCCTGCTCAAGTATGTCATCGTGGTTGCGGGTGTTACCGCGACCTTTAATACGCTGGGCGTGGAATGGTCGAGCATCCAATGGCTGGTGGCGGCACTGGGGGTGGGGCTGGGATTTGGATTACAGGAAATCTTTGCCAATTTTGTATCCGGCGTTATCCTGCTTTTTGAACGTCCTATCCGCGTGGGTGATGTTGTAACGCTTAACGATACGACCGGAACTGTCAGTAAAATTCACATCCGCGCAACTACCCTGATCGATTTCGATCGCAAGGAAATTATTGTACCCAACAAGACATTCATCACGCAACAACTGACCAACTGGTCGCTGAACGATCAGATAACCCGCATTATATTGCCGGTGGGGATTGACTATGGTACAGACTGTGAAGCAGCCCGCAGGCTGTTATTGGAAATCGCCAATAACCATCCGATGGTACTGAAGGACCCTCAGCCTTCCGCTTTTTTCATGCAATTTGGAGATAGCGCACTCAATTTTGAGCTGAGAGTATTTTGTGGATTGATAGACGACAGATTACGATTGAGCCATGAACTCAATATGGAGATCAATCGGCGCTTTGCGGAAGCTGGCATCAATATCGCCTTCCCGCAACTGGATGTCCATTTATACAACCAGACAGAAGCTTTGTCCAATCCATCAAAATAACCATTCGGACATTTCTGAATCCAGAAATACCCGAATGATAATGCGCCCACAATCACTCGCTAAAAAACTCGCGTGCCTTGTCCATCCAGGATTTGGCGCGGGGGCTGTGACGTGAGTCATCTTTCTGACTGATCGTCTCAAACTCTTCCAGCAGCTCTTTCTGACGAGCAGTCAGATTGACCGGTGTTTCCAGCGAAACATGGCATAGTAAATCACCGGTTACATGATTACGCACGCCTGTTATGCCTTTGCCACGCAAACGGAATATCTTGCCGGTCTGGGTGCCGGCAGGAATTTTGATGCGAGCATGACCTTCAAGTGTCGGCACTTCTATTTCACCACCGAGCGCTGCGGTAGCAAAACTGGTCGGAATTTCGCAATGCAGGTTATTGCCTTCTCGCTGAAAAACCGAGTGGCTGGCCAAATGAATCACGACATATAGATCGCCAGGAGGACTGCCGACAACCCCGGCTTCACCTTCCCCGGATAAACGAATACTGTCTCCCTCGTCCACGCCAGCGGGGATCTTAACCATTATGGTTTTATGACGCTTGACGCGGCCAGATCCATGACAATCGCGACAGGGATCCGTGATTACCTTGCCACTGCCATGGCATTGCGGACAAGTCTGCTGAATTGAGAAAAACCCCTGCTGCATCCGGATCTGGCCATGCCCATTACATTTTGGACATGTATCAGGTGAAGAGCCTGGTTTGGCACCACTGCCACGACAAGTCTCGCAAACATCCATTTTCGGAATGCGAATCTTGGTTTCCGTTCCTCGGGCAGCCTCTTCCAGCGTTATTTCCAGGTTATAACGCAGGTCGGCACCACGTTGACCACCGGATTGCCCTCCCCGCATTCCGAAGAGATCACCAAAAATATCGCTGAAGGCATCGCTGAAACCTTGCGCGCCAGCACCAGCGCCACCTGCCACACCGTTTAAACCGGCATGACCAAACTGGTCGTAAGCTGCACGTTTATTGCCATCCGAGAGCACCTCAAAAGCCTCCTTGACTTCCTTGAATCGCTCCTCCGACGCCGCATCGCCAGCATTACGGTCCGGATGATATTTCATTGCCAGCTTTCGATATGCTTTTTTCAGATCAGTTTCATCAGCATTTCGAGTGACGCCAAGCACATCATAATAATCGCGTTGGGTCATAAAAAATCCCACCAGCAGACAACAGCAACGGCAGTCCTACCGGGCTTTAATTTCAATTCAATAGGTTGTAACATAATCACCATAAATTAATCGCGCGAGGGAATTGGATTTGTGGTTTCCAACCGGAATACAGCATGCAGGCATAATCAAACATGCACTCAAAGATCGGATACTCTTCCCTCACATGGTTTTATCACTGCGCCAGCTTCATGCTGACCGGCACCACTATTTTTTATCCTTGACTTCCTCGAATTCGGCATCAACCACTTCACCCTCGACCGGCTTATCACCCGTTTTGGCTTCTCCCGCACCGGTCTCCGCCTGCCCTGCCGCTCCTGGCTGCGCCGCCTGTTCCTGGGCATATATTTTTTCAGCCAGTTTTTGTGATGCCTCCGTCAGCACCTGGGTTTTAGCATCAATCGCATCCTTATCAGTCAATTTCAGGGCATCTTCGGCCTCTTTCAAGGCAGTCTCGATTTTTGCCTTCTCATCACCTTCCAGTTTGTCACCGAACTCGCTTAGGGATTTTC